>NZ_JAJNRD010000018.1:0-50476 GCF_022228055.1 Halorhodospira sp. 9621 | reverse complement strand
GTATCCATTTCCAATTTGTCAGGCCAAGAATAACCGTCAGGTGGCTCAAGCTGTCCCGCAGTATAATCGAGGATATTGTTATAGGTCGATATCAGCAGTTACACGCATTCACGAGCACGATTCACAGCCGAAGCGAATTCTTCGGCATCGCGCATATACTCATGGAAAAGCCGATTCCGCAAATTCCTGGCCTCGACCCAATCGGAAACCGCAGCCAAGACACCCAGTTTCTCCATCCGGTTTAGATTGTCCAGCGCAGAGCCAGGCGTTTCCAAGATATCTCGCATCAGGCTCGGGATAAGCCGATCGCCGATCGTATCCTGCATACGTCCATAACGCGCCAGAAAGGCATCAAGTCGCTCAGCCCGCTCCGGATCGTCTTCAAGAGACTCGACCCAGGAAACATCAACCGGCTCTCGCAGCAATCGGCCCGTCGTGTAGTGAAGATGTGCGCCCTCCCGATAAACGGTCTCAAGCAAAAAAATCAGCTGAGGGCTCGCTTCGTGCCGGCTCAAATCTCCACTCCTTCTCGAAGGGCCTCGTCATGAACCGGTAGTCGTGTGGTCGACGGGTCCAGGATCAGGACATCGATACGCTGATCACCGAGCCGCATTTGCAGCAGCGCCGCTACCCGGCTCGCCGCTGACGCGCGGTTCGGGACCTGCTCATCGCACTCGATCAACAAATCGATGTCGCCACCACGTGCGCTATCATCAACACGCGACCCGAACAGGCGAACCTTGACGTCGTGACCGAACACCTCGCGCACCACATCCAGAATGACTTTGCGCTCCGCACTGGTCAGCCGCATAGCCTATTACCAAATCGTCTTAACGTGCCGGTACGCTGTGATCTTTTCATCCGCTGTTATTAGCTCAGCATTGAAGCGTCGAGCTAACGCCACGATCATCCGATCCGCAGGGTCTTTGTGGAATTCTCCCGGAAGGCGCGTCGACTCAACCGCCGTGGCAGCGTCCAAGGCAATGAAACGCACGCCCTCGATTTCCTCAACCGTATCCAACCAGTCGCTGGTCGTCATCGATAGGGTAAGACGCCCCTTCTCAACCAGCAGCGCAATCTCCCAGGCAGAGATAGCCGAGATCAGAACCTCTCCATCATCCGCCTGCATCTCATGCTCAATGGCTGCAAGAGCATGGGGTGAGAGCTGGTCGTCACCATTTGCCCACCACAGTAGCGCGTGAGTATCCAGGACGATCAAGGGAGCGCTTCCCAGTCTTCCTCCCCCACAGGCTCGAAGGGATCCGCCAACTCGATGACGCTGCCACGCAGGCGCTCAAGCGGTGATCGCTGATCGCCCTTGTACCGGCGTACCTCGATCGTGGGGCGCCCTTTGTCCGTCACGATAACCGCCTCACCCGAGGATTCAACCTGACGGAAGTATTCGAGCGCCCGCGCCTTGAACTGCGACTTTGAGACTTCTTCGGAGCGCATGGCCCCTCCTGGTCATGGAGCCCGTCAACGGTAGCGCGCGCGAATGACTATGGCAAGTAGTCATCAGGAGAGCGATGCGCAGGACGAAGTGCAGCGCGGGCTGATGCGCCGGCAGAAGAAGCGCGCCTTCAGTTTCTGACTCGAATCGCTGAACAGGCGCGCAGCCGCCCCGAAGCCGCCGCGGCTCTGGGGGCACCCTCTCCTTTCCCGGTGCGCGGGTGGTGCGCGATACTGGCCGATTATAGCTGCGGTGCCGGAGCCGAGCGCGCATGGGCGATCTGGATCACGCGGACATCCTCTATCTCAGGCGCAACCACCCCGCCTGGCGGCTGCTCGCTGCCGAGACCGCGCCGCTGGTCATCGGCTTCCTACACCGGGCCTTCATCGCGCCCAACGCCCGCGCCATCCCGGAGACGGAGTTGGAGACGCAGCTCGAGGACTATCTCTATGCCCTACGCGATCGCGCGGATGAGGACCCGTACCCGCGCCCGGCCCGCGAGTACCTGACCGAGTGGGCGGGCGACGAGCGCGGCTGGCTGCGCCGCTACTACCCCACCGGCAGCGACGAGCCCTGCTACGACCTGCTGCCGGCGACCGAGAAGGCCATCCACTGGGTCGCCGAGCTCGAGCGGGGGCGGCAGTTCGTGGCCACCGAGTCGCGTCTGCGCAGTGTCTTCGATCTGCTGCGCGAACTCATCCATGGCGCCGAGACCGACCCCCAGGCTCGGCTGCAGGAGCTTGAGCGCCAGCGCGCCGAGATCGACGCCGAGATGGAGCGCCTGCGCGCCGGCGAGGTGGCGCTCATGGACCCGGTCCGCCAGCGCGAGCGCTTCCTGCAGGCCGAGCAGACCGCCCGCGGCCTGCTCGCCGACTTCCGGCAGGTGGAGCAGAACTTCCGCGATCTGGACCGGCAAGTGCGCGAGCGCATCGCCATGTGGGAGGGCAGCCGCGGCGAGCTGCTCGAGGAGATCTTCGGCGAGCAGGACGCCATCGCCGACTCCGACCAGGGCCGCAGCTTCCGCGCCTTCTGGGACTTCCTCATGTCCCCAGTGCGGCAGGAGGAACTGACCGAGCTTCTGGAGCGCGCCCTTCACCTGGAGACGGTCCAGGCCCTGGACCCGGACCCGCGCATCGGCCGCATCCACTACGACTGGCTCGAGGCCGGCGAGACCACCCAGCGCACGGTGGCCCAGCTCTCCCATCAGCTGCGGCGCTACCTCGACGACCAGGCCTGGCTGGAGAACCGCCGGATCATGGACCTGATCCGGGAGATCGAGCACCACGCCGTGGCGGTGCGCGACGAGCCGCCCCGGGAGGCGCTCATCGAGCTCGACGAGGCCTCGCCGCGGGTGGAGCTGCCCATGGAACGGCCGCTGTTCACGCCGCCGTTCCGGCCGCAGATCGCCGACCAGGTGGTCGCCGCCGACGGCTCCGACGTGGACGCCTCCGAGCTCTTCGAGCAGACTTACGTGGATCGCGACCGGCTGCGTCGGCGCATCCGCCGCGCCCTGCAGGAGCGTCGGCGCGTGGCGCTCGGCGAACTCCTCGCCGAGCATCCGCTGGAGCAGGGCCTGGCGGAGTTGGTCACCTACCTCGCCATCGCCACCGACGAGGCGCGCGCGGTGGTGGACGAGACTCGCACCGAGGCGGTGACCTGGACGGAGCCGGAGACAGGCCGACAGCGCTGCGCCCACGTCCCCGCCGTCACCTTCCTCCGCAGCAGCCCCAGCGACCCAACCGCAGGAGCCCAATGACCGAGCACGACGACCCCGACACCGCCACCCGCCCGCACACGGCCCAGCCGCTGGAGGGGCACGCCCCTGCCGCGTCCGGTTCCGTCGGCGCCTGGGGCACGACTCCCGGCGACGAGCGCCTCTCCCAGCTGCTCGTCCACCTCTTGCGGGGGGTGCTGCATCGCGACAGCGCCCCGCAGCGGTGGCAGCACCTGCTTGACCTTCAGGCCCGGGTGCGGGACTACGTCGGCGTCCTCGGCCTGGAGCTGATGCTCGACGAGGGTGAGGGCTACGCCTACCTGCGCCAGCGCGCGCGCGACGAGGACGACGACAGCCAGCTGCCCCGGCTGGTGCCGCGTCGCCAGCTGAGCTACCCGGTCAGCCTCCTGCTCGCGCTGCTGCGCAAAAAACTCGCTGAGCACGATGCCGGCGGCGGGGACACACGGCTGATCCTGACGCGGGAGCAGATCGTGGACCTGATGCGCGTCTTCCTGCGCGATACGGCCAACGAGGCGCGCCTGCTCGACCGCATGGACAGCCATATCCGGCGCGTCGTGGAGCTCGGCTTCCTGCGCCGGCTGCGCGGCGACGAAGAGCGCTACGAGGTGCAGCGCATCCTCAAGGCCTTCGTGGATGCCCAGTGGCTCGGCGAGTTCGAGGAGCGCCTGCGCGCCTACCGGGCCCACGCCGAGGGGCGCGACCCCTCGGAGCTGGCCTCGGACGGCGCCGGCGACGGCAACACCTCCGACCCGGACCGCGGCGACAGCCCCGGCGCGCCGGCCGAGACCAGCCCCGAGCCTGAGCGCTGACCCGCATCGAGGTGACGCCACCCATGAAGCTGCAAGAGCTTGACCTGGCCCCCGTTTCCGAGCGCACCGGCTTCCGGCTGCATCGCGCGGAGCTCTACAACTGGGGCACCTTCGACGGCCGCGTCTGGTCCATGGCCCCGGGCGGCGAGAGCGCCCTGCTCACCGGCGACAACGGCTCCGGCAAGTCGACGCTGGTGGACGCGCTCACGACGCTGCTGGTACCCGCCCACCGCATCACCTACAACAAGGCCGCTGGTGCCGAGGGCCGTGAGCGCTCCCTGCGCTCCTACGTGCTCGGCCACTACAAGGCCGAGCGCGAGGAGACCGGCGGCAGCGCCCGCCCGGTGTCCCTGCGCGACGAGCACAGCTTCTCGGTCATCCTTGGTTACTTTTTCAATGAGGGCTACGGGCACGGCGTAACCCTGGCCCAGGTCTTCTGGCTCTCGGGCTCGGGACAACCGGAGCGCATGCACGTGATCGCCGACCGGGACCTGACCATCGCCCGGGACTTCTCCGACTTCGGCCACGACATCAAGAACCTGCGCAAGCGCCTGCGCGAGGCGCCAGATATCGAGGTACACGACACCTTCCCGCTCTACGGGGCCGCCTTCCGCCGGCGCTTCGGCATCGAGGGCGACCAGGCGCTGGAGCTGTTCAGCCAGACGGTGTCCATGAAGTCGGTGGGCAATCTGACCGACTTCGTGCGCAGCCACATGCTCGAGCCGGAGCCGGTGGACGAGCGCATAGACGCCCTCATCCACCATTTCGACGATCTCAGCCGCGCCCACGAGGCGGTGATCCGCGCCCGGGCCCAGATCGAGGCTTTGGAGCCACTCATCGCCGATGCCCACGAGCACCATCGCCTCAGCGCGGAGGCCGCCTCCTGGCGCGCGGCACGCGAGGCCCTGGAGCCTTGGTTCGCCGGCATCGAGGCGCGGCTGCTCGAGGAGCGCCGGCAGAGGCTGGATGAGCGCATCCGGCGCTACGACGAGCGCATCCGCCGCCTCGACGAAGACCTCACCGGCCAGCGCAGCCAGCGCGAGGAGCTCCAGCGGGCCATCGCCGAGCAGGGCGGCGACCGCCTGGAGGCCCTGGCGCAGCAGATCGGCGAGCACCAGCGCGAGGCGGAGCGGCGCCGGCGCAATGCCGACGCCTACAACGCCCTCGCCGAGCACCTCGGCCTCTCCCGAGCCGACGAGGCCGATACCTTCCTTGCCAACCAACAGCGCCTTGCCGGGCTACGCGAGGACGCCGAGGCGCGGCTGAGCGAGCGCCAGAACGAGCGCACCGAGCTGGAGGTCAGCTTCCGCGAGCTGCGCAGCCGCCACCAGGAGCTCGAGCAGGAGCTGGAGTCCCTGCGCGCCCGGCGCTCCAACATCCCCGCCCGGATGCTGGAACTGCGCCAGCACCTGTGCAAGGAGACCGGCCTGGACCCGGACGAGCTGCCCTTCGCCGGCGAACTCATCCAGGTCCACGAGGAGGCGCGCGACTGGGAGGGGGCCGCCGAGCGGCTGCTGCACAACTTCGGTCTTTCGCTGCTGGTCCCGGACCGGGACTACCCCCGCGTTGCCGAGTGGGTGGACCGCACCCACCTGCGCGGCCGGCTGGTCTACTACCGGGTGCGGGAGCGCCAGCAGCGGTCGCCGGAGCTCCACCCGCACTCCCTGGTGCGGGCCCTGGCCATCCGGCCGGACTCGGGCTTCTACACCTGGCTGGAGGCCGAACTCGCCGAGCGCTTCGACTATGCCTGCTGCGACGATCTGGACACCTTGCGCCGCGAGCAGCGGGCGGTGACGCGCGCCGGTCAGATCAAGAGCGGCGGCTACCGCCACGAGAAGGACGACCGCCACGGCATCAACGACCGCTCGCGTTTCATCCTCGGCTGGTCCAACGAGGCCAAGATCGCGGCCCTGGAGCGGCAGGCGGCGGATTACCAGACGCGCATGCAAGAGCTGGCGGACCGGATGAGCCGCCTGGAGCAGGAGCTGCGCAGCTGGCAGGAGCAGATCCGGGCGCTGGACAAGATCGAGGTCTACGCCGACTTCCAGGAGCTGGACTGGCACAGCGTGGAGGCCGAGATCCAGCGCCTGGAGGCGGAGCGCGAGCGCATCCAGGCCAGCTCCGATCGGCTGCGCACGCTCCAGGAGCAGCGCGACGGCGTCGAGGCCCGCATCCAAGAGCTCGAGCAGCTGCTGCTCAAGGAGCGCGACGAGCGCAGCCGGCTGGCCGATCGCAGCGAGCGCACCGCCGAGGCACTGGCCAGCGCCCGCGAGCGCCACCAGGCGGCCACCGAGACGCAGCGCAGCGAGGCCTTCCCGCTGCTCGAGGGCATCCGCGAGGAGGCGCTGGCGGAGCAGTCGCTGACCGTGGAGAGCTTGGCCAACGCCCAGAGCGCCGTGCGCGGCTGGGTGAGCCGGCACATCGACAACGTGGAGCGCAACCTGCGGCGCCTGGCGGACAAGGTGGTCAGCGCGATGGCCGACTTCCGCCACCAGTGGCCGCTGGAAGTGCAGGAGATGGACGCCCGGGTCGAGGCCTACGGCGAGTACGCGGCGCTGCTCGACAGCCTCAAGAGCGACGACCTCCCCCGCTTCGAGCGCCGCTTCCGGGAACTGCTCAACGAGAACACCCTGCGCGAGATCGCCAACTTCCAGGCGCACCTGCACCGGCAGCGCCAGTCCATCCGCGAGCGCATCAGCACCATCAACCGCTCGCTGCACGGCATCGACTTCAACCCGGGGCGCTACATCGAGCTCCTTGCCGATCCGACTCAGGATGCCGAGATCCGCGACTTCCAGAACGACCTGCGCTCCTGCGTCGAGGGCTGGGTGGACGACGACGGCGAGGCCTCCGAGGCGGAGTCGGAGGCGCGCTTCGCCCGCATCCGTGCCATCATCGAGCGCCTGCGCGGCCGCGAGGGCACCGCCGAGGCGGACCGGCGCTGGCGGCGCAAGGTCACCGATGTGCGCAACTGGTTCACCTTCTCGGCGGAGGAGCGCTGGCGCGAGGACGACGCCCCCTACGAGCACTACACCGACTCCGGGGGCAAGTCCGGCGGGCAGAAGGAGAAGCTGGCCTACACCGTGCTCGCCGCCAGCCTGGCCTACCAGTTCGGGCTCGACTGGGAGCGGCAGCGCTCGCGCTCGTTCCGGTTCGTGCTCATCGACGAGGCCTTCGGCCGGGGCTCGGACGAGTCCGCCCGCTTCGGCCTGGAGCTGTTCCAGCGCCTGGGGCTGCAGCTTCTGGTGGTCACGCCGCTGCAGAAGATCCACATCATCGAGCCCTACGTCGCCAGCGTCGGCCTGGTCAGCGCCCCGGACGGGGCGCACTCCAAGCTGCGCCACATCCCCATCGACGAGTACCGGGCGGAGCAGGCCGACCCCGGGGCCGGCCGGGAGGTGGACGGTGCACACGGGGACCGGAGCGAGACCCCGGCGGCGCGGGCGGCGGATGAGGGCACCGCTTGAGGCGCTGGAGTACGCCGGAGGCCGTCCGTGAGCGGCTGGAGCGGCTCTGGTCCCGCGGCACGCTGCTCGCCGCCCGCGTGCCCACGGCCGAGGCCCCAGAGCCCTTCCCGGTGGAGGTCAGCCTTACGCGCCCGCGGACCCATGAGATCAACGAGGACCTCGGCGCCGTGGCCGACTGGGCCGACGGCCTGCGCCGCGGCAGCCGCGAGGGCCGGGGCTTTGGCTACGACCTGCGCTGGCAGGCGCAGCGCAACCGCGTACACGGCCGGCAGGAGCTGCCCACCGCAGCGGTGGTGCCCTGCGCGGAGGACGCCCTCAAAATTCTGGGGCGACGCCGCGAGGCGGCCGCCTTCGATGCCGTCGCGAGCGCCACCGCAGAGCAGGCCGCGGAACTGCTGCCGTGGCTCGCCCGGCGGCCGCTGACTGCTCTGGAGCACGCGGAGGACTGGCCAAAGCTGCTCGCCGTCTGCGCCTGGTTCCGCGACCACCCTCGCCCCGAGATCTACCTGCGCCAGCTCGACATCCCCGGCGTTGATACCAAGTTCATCGAGTCCCGGCGCCGGCTCCTCGGTGAACTGCTCGACCTTGTGCTGCCCGCCGAGGCGGTGGATACCCGCTACACCGGGGCCCGGGGCTTCGAGGCCCGCTACGGCCTCCGGCAGGCGCCGACGCGGATACGGCTGCGGCTGCTCGACCCGGAGCTGGCCATCCGCGGTCTGACCGATCTCGCCGTACCCGTCGAGGAGCTCGCCCGTCTGGACCTGGCCGCCGATACGCCGCCGCTGCGGCAGTTGCTGATCACCGAGAACCAGGCTACCGGCCTGGCGCTACCACCGGTGCCGGGGACGGCCGCGATCTTGGGTCTCGGCTACGCGGTCGATGCCCTCGGCGCGGTGCCCTGGCTGGAGCGCGTACCCATCGCCTACTGGGGGGACCTGGACCGCGATGGCTTCGCCATCCTCGACCGGCTTCGGGGCGTCTGGCCGCACGCTCGCTCGCTGCTTATGGACCGTGCGACCCTGGCGGCCCACCGGCACCTGTGCGTCCCCGACCCGCGCGGCGCCCCCAGTGCCGCGCCCCCGGAGCGGCTCACCCACGAGGAGGCGGCCACCCTCGCCGAATTGCAGGCCGGAGACGCGGAGGCCGGCCCCCTGCGGCTGGAGCAAGAGCGCATCGGTATGGGGTGGGCGGAAGAGCGGATCCCGGGGGATAACCAGGCCACACTGTCATAAACTGAGCTCGCTACCCCAGCCGTCAGCCTCGTTCCTCGGTGTCAGGACTTGCGAATTGCGTACCGACCCATAGTGCGACCGAGCATGCGAAAGAGAAGCGACCCTGCACGGCAGGCCCTCGAGGCTCACGACAAACTGTTGCGCAGAGACAGCTGGGCCCACGGGCGCGACCTCCACGCGGCCACTTCGGCCAGGCGCTGCGCGACTGGAGGCCACGTACAGCTGCGCGCTTTGGCCGATCGAGGCCGCACCGTCAAGGGTGAGGTCTTTCTTAGGGAGAGCTATCCAGCCGCCAAGGATTGAGGATCTCTACGCCGATTCCCGCGAAATCCGGCTCGTTGCGGGTGGCAACCGCCAGACCGCGGCTGCGGGCCACGGCAGCGATCTGCCCATCCGGGGCCGACAGTGGCCGGCCCTCCCGTCGCCACGTCGCCATGATGCGCCCGTAGTGGCGAGCGGCCCGTTGATCGAAACCCAGGATGCGCTGTGCGAACGCCGTATGGATGAAGGTGTCGAAGCGCTCACGCAGGTCTTCGCGGCGTTGCCCATCAGGCATGGCGCAAAGGCCGTACTCGATCTCGGCGATGGTAATCGTGCACAGGTACAACGAGCCGCTACCCGTGCCATTCAGCCACTCGATCACCGCCGCATCCGGCCGCGGGCGCATCATCTCAGAGACGACATTCGTGTCAAGCACGATCATCGTTCCGGCGCACATGGCTCGTGCGGGTCATGGCCTGGGAGTTCAAGTTCTACGCCATGCTTCGGGCCGAACGTAGCCTGAGCGAGATCGCCCAGGCGCTCCGGCTCCGAGACCGCCGACCGCAGGATGCGCCGCACCTCCTCCTCCATGGATATGCCATGCCGGTCTGCTTGGGCGCGCAAGCGCTCGATCGTCTCTTTATCCAAGCGGCGGACGCTGATGCTGCTCATAGCCTGTCTCTTCGCGACCCCCTCAAGTGCTAGCACATGATAGCACTTGAGAGACAGTAACCTAATCATGCAGCGCTTCGGCGACATCCCGTACCAGCTCGATGAGGCGATCCACCACGAGACCTTTTCGGGGCTGCTGCAGATGAGCCGTAACGCGCTCCACGCCAGAGCGCTGGTGCGAGTTCGCTGGCGAGCGCCCCCACCGAGTATGCGCCGGCTGGGCTTGATTTGCATGCGACTCTGCTTATATATTGAATCATGCATGAACACAAGCCATGGGAAAGAGGTGATCATGGTTGGAGATGAACGCAGCACCCCGGACCGTGGGGACGCCCGCGCCGTCTCGCTGATGCGTTGGTTCGTCGGCGTCGCCGTGCTCGGCTGGTTGGTCAGCGCTTTCCTGAGCGTCATACACTTCTGGGCGTTGCCGCAGATCCCCGAGGGCGCCGACCTCGCCGGAAGCCTTGAGGTGATCATGAGCGACTGGGGGTATGTCGCCGGCATACCGCTGGCAACGCTCGGCGCCGTTTATTATCTCGCGACGATCGCGATGGCGGCATGGTGGTTTGAGACCCGGCACCCGGCGATCATCAAGGCGCTCACGCCCGTAACGGCCTCCGGCGTGCTGGCCTCGGCCTATTTCGTCTGGCTCCAGCTCGTCCCGATCGGCGAAATCTGCCCGTTCTGCATGGTTTCGGCTGGGGCCACAGTGGTGCTGTTCGCGCTTGAGCTGCGCGTGCTGCGCCGCATCCAGACACCCGATACCGGCGAAGTTCTATATGAGCTCGCCCGGCTTGCCCAAAATAGCGAAACCCTCGCTCGCGCGTCCTATGCGGCGGCGTTCGCGGGCGCGACGTTGTTCGTGACCTGGGCAGCCACATTCGCCCCCGTACCGGGAACATAAGCGGAAAGCGAACTGGCGGCGCTACGAGCTTGCCCCGTCGTGGCATGCCCGCGCCGCCTCCCTTGGGGCGGCGCGGCGACTTCCTGAGGCGGCCCTCCCGATAAACCGCCTCCAGCAAAAAGACCAGCTGGGCGCTCGCTTCGTGCCGGCTCAAGTCTCCACTGCTGGCAGCGGCCGAGTTTCTAGGCGCCCGGACTCACGATTCGCGCACCGACCAGCAAGAATACCCGTTCGCCCCTACCCGGTGCCGAAGACATCCTCCACGCACTCGGCATCGAGAATCCGGTCCAGCCACATCTCCAGTTCACCGACCGTGGCAGGCTCGACGCGGGCCCGCGACGCTTCCCTCGCCTCCCGGCCGAACTTGCGCTCGATCAAACGGAGCAGCGTCTGCACCGCAGCCTGCCGACGGCCCTCTTGCCGGCCCTCTTGCCGGCCCTCCTCACGCCCTCTCTGAATGCCCCGCTCTTCTCCACGCTTTAGCCACTGTTCTGCTAGCGTCATCACCAACTCCTCCGCTCGCCCCGGCCGCGTCTGCTCCAGCGCCTGCCGTACGTCCGCCTCCTCGACCGAGCCATAGACCCTGGCAATGTACACCAAAAGCGGCTTCTCCAGCGGATGCCCCGGCGGAAGATCCCCCAACCGGCCGTCATGCGACTCGGCCAGCTGCTTCAGTCGTCCCCAACCGCGCCATCATCGCCTCGAAAGCGGAACCGTCGTCGGCGAGCGCATTGGCAACGAACGGCGCGTAGCGCTCGAAGAGCATCTTGGTCGAGGAGTGGCCGAGCAGTCGGGAGACGAACAGCGGGTTCTCACCCGCCGCGAGGTGCAGGACCGCGGCGGTGTGCCGGGTCTGGTAGACGCGACGAGCGGCGAGGCCGAGCCGGCGCAACGTCGGGTTCCAGTGCTGCTCCGCCACCCAGCTCGACTCGATCGCCCGTCCGTCCTCGCGCACGAAGACGTAGTCCTCGGCCGCCTTGGTGGCCACATGCTGACCCAGTTCCGCGGCCAGCTTCGGCGAGAGCGGGATCTCGCGCCGGGTCTTCGGGTGCTTGAGCGTCGTCTGCCGACCATCGACGCGCGCCTCGCGGACCCGGAGCTGGCGACGCTCCAGGTCGAGGTACTTGACCTTGAGGCCGTTGACTTCGCAGGAGCGCAGCCCCGTGTAGAAGCGCAGCTTGAAGTACAGCCGCAGGCGCGGGTCGACCACCTCCAAAAAGGCGTTGACCTGCTCGGCGGTCAGCGGCATCGGGTCGTTGCGGTCATCGCGCAGGGGCGGGAGCCCGGCCATCGGTGAGGGCATCCCCAGCTCCCGCTCGGCAAAGCGCAGGATGCCGGATAGCGGCGAGAGGATGAAATTGATCCGTGCGTTGCTCAGCCGCCGCTGACCGCGGGCGTCCGTTTGATCGATGAGCCCCTGTCGGAAGGCGCGCGCCGCGCGCTCGGTGATCTGATCGAGCGGCCAGTCGCCGAAGTGCGGGATCAGGTACTGATGGATCACGCCCTCGACGCGTCGCCGGTAGCTCTCCTTCCACTCGCCCTCGTGCAGGGCCAGCCATTGCCGCGCATAGTCCGCGAAGCGCCGCCCCGGGGCGCGCGAGCCCCGCTCCCGGATCCAGCGCTGCGCGCGCTCGAGCTTGCGACTTTGCGGGAACCAGGCCGCATAGTCGAAGGTGCCCATCTCCAACTCGGCGTTGATCTTGCGCAGATTCCGCCGCACCCGCCGCCGATTCTCCGGGGTATCCCGCAGCCCCGAGCTTTCCCGGAACCGGCGGCCGTAGATGCACAGGTCGTACTGAATCGTGCCATTGGGCCGAATGCAGAAGCTCGCCATGGCGCACCCTTCCCACTATCGTCCGTGAACGCTAATCACTAGTGTACAGGTATACACCTCCCGCGCAAGAAAGTCAGAACCCGCCCCCGCGCAACCTGGGCGCCCGGCGTTACGATGGCGCGGCCAACCGCAACAAGCCCGCCCAGAGGCCACCGCTGAACGCCCTCAGCAGGCCGAGCGCACGCGGCGCTGCCACCACGCAGCCGCCCCACTCGGGTCGCTGGCGCCCGGGACGGTTGCGCTGTCACGGTGACGGGGTCAGCGGTGCTGACCCGACTCAGCGCCCGGGCGCGGATCGGCGCCGCCGCCGCCTTGTCTCGCGTTGCGCTGCGTTGCCTCCAGCGGGGCCACAGGCCTTCGCAGATCCCTGACGGGCCGGGCTTTGCGCTGCAGCGGGGGGTGCTGCGGATAGGCCGAAGTGTTCGCGGTCGGTGAGCCGGACCCACATCGAACCCGACGCTACCGGTATTCCTTGCCCTCCCCAACACCACATGGTTGGATAACGGCGCACAAACAAACTCCTGGGGAGGCGATCCACACAAAGGGGCAGGACCACCAAGGATTGGAAGTGCCAAGCCCTGCCTGCGCTTCGCCTCAGCACCGGATCGCCCCGGACAAGCACCTCTTACAGCCACGCGGACAGAGCATGCCGCGCAAAGGAATTCATATGGGACTCAAGGCCCTGGAACTTCGCAGGCGCCACCGCAACATGCAAGATCTGCTCGCGGCACATGCCGAGTGGTTACAGTCCGGCCAATACACTATAACCCCGAATATTGCATGGGAACGGAGCACGCGTGTGCCGCCAGAGATCAGCGGCAAGCTGAACCGAATGACCGAGAACGCCACGGTACTAGATACCGTCAAGCGCCGGATCCGCCGCCCGTTTCTGGCGGGATTGACCTACGCACAGCTCTCGAATGGGTCGGGGCGTGCAACAATCATCAAACGAGGTAA
The DNA here is from genome assembly GCF_022228055.1 of Halorhodospira sp. 9621. Lineage (NCBI taxonomy): Bacteria > Pseudomonadati > Pseudomonadota > Gammaproteobacteria > Chromatiales > Ectothiorhodospiraceae > Halorhodospira > Halorhodospira sp. 9621. The sequence continues at coordinate 37,155 of NZ_JAJNRD010000018.1, read as the reverse complement.
CAAACGGGGTAGCAACACAGACGTCATACTGATCGCGCCCGCTCACGGGACCGTCACGCGTCTTGCCACCACCCCCGTCTTCACGCCCGAATACCGCCGGACTCGCTTGGCGATCGGGCGGTATTTACCAACACCGACCTTCGAGCTATGCGCCGATGGACACGGCATCACCGAGCAGTACATCGCAGGCGATTCCTTGCGGATAACTCAGGATACGCAGAAAGGCCAGTACGCAGTCGAGAGCCTGCTCGAGGACCTTCGCGCCGCATGCGGCAGCCTTCAACGACCAGCTCCACAGGACGCGCGCAAGGACTTTGAGCAATACCTAGAAGAGTCTGCGCTCGTTCACCATCCGGCCATTGCTAGGTGCCAGCACGACCGGCTGGTCGATTTTTTGGCTGCTCCACAAGTACCAGCGCACAACGACCTTGCCCCGGGGAATATCCTCTTAACGAGTTCCGGCCCGGTAGTCATCGACCTCGCGGCATCGGAACTTGGTTACATGCCTTTCTGGCGCGATGCCACCAATTTGCTGCTCCGGTGGGACTCACCGGGTTTCTGGAAGGGGCGTTACGACAACCACCTGCAGAGCCTTTTCGACTTGGCTGACCAGCCGCAGCCGGACCCAGCGGAATCGCGCTACGAGCTTGCCATCGCCAACTCGCTCATGTCGGATCCGCTAATGTGCTTCTCCGAACACTCCTATATACCCAATCGAACCCGGTCCAAGACCCCCACGGATCGCTTCGCGAAGCAATGGGCACGCCTCGGTTGCGTCGTGGACAGTCAACCCAACCCCGTCTGCCCCTACCCGGCGCATCGATTTGGGATCTTCAGGCACGCCAAGGCGCTGCTGGGCGGTAAGGATCAGCGAGGCGCGTGATGCATATCGTGCACCTCGTAGCCCGCCCCATGCCGCCGCCCTCGCCGGCGGACGCTGGGGGGATGCCACAGCTGATCACCTGGCTTGCCGAAGCGCAGGCAGGCTCCGGTGATCAAGTCACTGTAATCAGCCCCCGGGGGCATGACACCGCCGCTTACCGGCACATCGAGCCAGCTGCATGGGAGTCGGCAGCCGTCTTAGCGGCGCTGCCAAGCGATGTGGATGTCATCCACCTCCACGGCGAAAGCCCGGAGCTTTGCGGTATGGCGTCGGCCTTGGGCGACTTTCCCTGCGTGACGACGGTGCACGGCAACCACGAGGGATGCGCACTACCGCTGCCCAACCGGATCTACGTCTCGCGGGACCATGCTCGGCGACACGGGGCCGAGCGGTTCGTTTACAATGGACTCCCAGTTGATCAATTCCCTTTCCCAGAGGGCCAACGGCGTCGCGGCCTCCTGTTCCTCGGCAAGCTGCGTCGATCCAAAAAGGGGGCTAGGGCCGCTGTGCGCATTGCCCGCACCGCGGGGGAGCCGCTTGCACTAGCCGGGCGACCAACTTGGAAGCTCCCCGCCAGCCGCCTGCCCTGGTGGCCCGGCATCACCGCCTTGGGGGCAGTGCATGGCGACGCCAAAACCGATGCCCTTTCACGCGCCCGGGCGCTGCTGTTCCCGGCCGGCTGGGATGAGCCCTTCGGACTGGTGCTGATCGAGGCCATGGCCTGCGGCACCCCGGTCATCGGCAGCCGTCGGGGCGCGCTGCCGGAGGTGGTCGCGAATGGTGAGACCGGGTTCCTATGCGATACCGAGGCGGAGATGGTAGACGCCGTCCGCTCCGTCGGAGCACTCGACCACCGGGCGTGCCGCGATCATGTGCGAAGATACTTTGACATCAACCGGGTACGGCAGGATTATGCACAGCTTTACGCTGCGGCCATCGCGGGGAGGCGCTGGTAACCCGGCACACTCCGCAACCCTCGTGCTCGCGCCTTCGATAACCAAACAACGCGAAAGCCACTCATGAAGCCCCCCTGGGCCCTAAACCTGCACGCTTTGCTAGCCCCCCAACTGGGCAGACTCTGGAACGGGTTTGCCGAAGCCGCCCGCGCCCACACCGGCTGGCGCTGGCTCGACGTGCTCGGGCTGGTGGGCGTGATCCTCGCCCTGACCACGTTCCTGCTGAATCGGGATCTCATGCGCGTTGGCGAGATCCTGATGCTGCTCACTTTTATCCTTGGCTTGGGCGCCGCCTTACGCGCTCTGGGACGCGATCCAGTCTTCTGGACCTTCCTGATCTGGATAGGTGTAATCATCTCCGCGGCCACTATCGGGGTGATGCTCCCGGAGGTCCGGGACGATTACGACGCGATCAACAACATCCGACACTGGGCCCGACTCGGCTGGGCACCTCTTGTCGCCTGGCTGCTGGGGGGACAGCTGCGCATTGTATTCATCGTCCTGTTCGGATACGTCCTATGCTGGTTCGCGCTGACCCTGCCGATCGTCGACCTCGGTTATCTGCAGGCCGGGCTGGGCGGCAGCCGACTCGACTTCGGTACCGGTAACCCCCACCGCGCCAGCCTGCCGTTTCTGCTCTCGCTGATCATCCTCACCTTCCTGGCCCGGGACCTGGTTGGACCCTTCAGCCAGCGGCGGATGCTGTTTGGGTTGCGACTCGCTTTATGGGTGGTCGCGGTAGGTTACGCGGTGTTCGGGCTGATGGCCGCCCAAGGCATGGGGCCCTGGCTAGGGGGGCTCGCGGCACTACTTATTGGAGTTGTGGCGCTCATACACCACCAGCGACGCCGAATCCGCGCCGCGTCCGCGATTACCATCGGCCTACTGGCCGGGATGGCCTCTGTCCTTCTTCTGGTCACCGCGGCCTCCCTCTTCTCGGACGGCATTGAGAGCCGAATTGATCGGCTGGGTGGAGGCATCGCCGAGCTTCGGGAGGGAGACATTGCTCCCCAGGGCAGCGTAGGTCGCCGCTACCACCTTTGGCAGTTTGGTATCGAGAAACTCGCCGACCGGCCGGTCCTGGGCTACGGCCCGGAGGCCATGCGACACGTCATTGAGCCGGACCGGCACGGCGTTCACGGTGGACACCTGCATTCTAGCTACATGGACCTCTTGTTCTCCGTGGGCGTTGTGGGCACGGCGATCTTTGCAGTGCTCATTGCTCTGGTCACCTGCAGCGTCTGGTGCTCCGTTCGCCGAGGGTGGCTCCCATATCGATACGGGGCCCTTTTCTTCGCGCTATTGGCGGGCTTCGCTGCCGCGAACCTGTTCGAGTCGTACATCACCTCCAGTCATTTCTGGCCGCACCTTGCCTTGATCCTGGGGGTTTTCTACAGTCCCTACCTTTGGAATCGCCTCGAACATCGCAACCAGCCCGAAGGCTCCGAGGCTCCCGGGTAAACCCTTCTTCGTTCACCGAACCAGGAAACCGCTTCCATGCCAGACGCCCCGAGCCCGACCGTTCATTTCCAGCGCAGACTCTGCGCCTGGAAAGGCCACCTGCAGAATACCTTCAGCCTGCGCAAACAGAAGCTGCGCAATGCCGCCTTCTATCGGCGCTACCCGTACGCGCAGCCGCTCTCCCATCGCAAGGCGGACACCCGGGGCATGGTCCAGCGCGATCTTCGCTTCTTCTACAACCGGGTCCCGAAGGCGGCCAACACCACGATCATGCACACGTTGGCTGACGCCCTGGGGCTACCCGATAAGCAGCGCGCGACCATCGATGACCAGTTCCGCAGGCCGTCGCAACTGAGTGATCGCCAGGTCAGCGAGCTTCTCCAGAACGGCTTCAAGTTCACATTCGTGCGCAACCCCTACACCCGCGTGCTCTCGGCCTATCTCGACAAGATCGTCAACGGCCCCCGTTGTCCGCGCCACCTGCGCCATACCGATGGATCCGCGCCGACTTTCGTAGAATTCTGCCGTCACCTTGAGCGCGGGGCGATCTATAAGGATCCGCACTGGATCCCGCAGTGCTGGCTCCTCCTGCTACCCCCCGAGGCCTTCGACTTTATCGGTAAAATTGAGTGTCTGGAGACCGACCTGGAACAGGTCTACCAACGGGTCGTCCCGGGGTACGGCAAGCCGCCAACCACCTGCGCGCCGCATCGCACCGGCGCGAATGGCCGGATCCAAGAGCATATTGACGAGGAGGCCGCCGCCATCCTCCAGAGGCTCTACGCCGACGATTTCGCCGCCTTCGGTTACAGCGTGCGCCCCGAGCAGGCCGCCTCTCCCCAAGCCACACCGGACGGCGGCGGGCGCTGAGACGGCTCTCACCGATCGATCCACACCCGGAGTCTCGAAACATGGACTGTATCTTCCACATCGGGCTGGGCAAGACGGCCACCACCTACCTGCAGTCCGAGCACTTCCCCCGGATCGGGGCACTTGGCAAGCGTCAGGGGAGCCGCCGGTTTCGCAGAGCCTTGCGAGACGTCTTCCTGCATGAAGACCCCGGTTACTGGCTGACGCAAGGTGGGCAGTCGATGATCAAGCGCCTGGCCGCGCGCAAGTCACCGGAGGAGCCCATCATCTATACCGACGAGGCGCTTTACCGTGCTCCGGTGTTCCCGCGAGAGACTCCACCGGTTCGTACCGAACAGCCCGAGCGTCTGGTGGCGCACATGGAGGCATTCAGCAACGCGTGGAGCAGCCGTGGCCACACGAAGGTGTTCTTCTTCACGCGCAACCAGCCCGAGTGGCTGGCGTCGGCCTACGCCCAATCGAGTCAGTTCCTGCCTGAGGCATCTCAGGCAGACTTCGAGAAGCGCGTTGACGACATCCTGACCGCGGCCGGCGATCAGCGACAGCGGTACCTGGACTTCGGTCGCCTGCTGGAAGGCCTGCAGGATGTACTCGGCCAAGGGGCGGTTCTCGCGATGCCCTACGAGCGGATGACGGACGCACGGATCCGGGCCGATTTGCAGCAACTCCTGGGCTGCGAGGGGTTTCTCTCGGAGAATACCGAAACCCCGCCAGCCGGAGCTCAATGCAATGTCCGGCGCTCCAGGCCCGATCGATGGAACCTCAGCCCTTACAAGCTTCCCGAGGGTCGCCGGGCGCACAAGTGGCGCAAGCTGAAAGAAAGGCTGGGTCTACCCGCGCAGGCACCAACCCGCCCGGCCGCTGAAAAAGACATCCAGCTGACTGCGGCCCTGGCGGAGCGCATCCGGGAGGCGTTTGAGCCCTCCAACCGGCTCTTCGCCGAGCGCTCTGGTTGGTCCCTGGATCATCTGGGCTACTGGCCGGGGGAGTCCTCGGCAAAGTCGCAAGAAGGGGAAGCGGGTCGTCGTGGCGCTTGAGTCGTTCCAGTTGAGCCGATGGCGTCTGATCGCCCCCCGGGGATCGGTGCTGATCCGCACGGATCCGAGGCGGATCGTCTATCGCAAGGAGTGGCACGAGTGGCCCCGATACCTGAAGCGGTGGCCGTTCTGGATCCTCGGCGGTGACTGGGATGCCGGTGGCCGCGATCTGGCGCCCTTCCGCCAGCGGCAGATGGAAGAGCTCCTAGCCTGCGACGGCGCCTACCACGAGACGGCGTTCTACGCCCGGGCCCGCGCCGAGTTGGAGCGCAACGGCGCCGTCGCCGAGCCGCCGCTTCATTCGGTCGCTGAGCTCGATGCCTATCTAGAGCGTCAGGCACGTATCCTGCTCGATATCCGCGATCACGGCTATCGCGACCAGACGAATCTCTCGGGCAAGACCGCCCACGATCTCACTGTGCGGATTGATCGGGACGGCCGGCTGGTCAAGTGTCGCGAAGGAACACATCGGCACGGTATGCTGCTTGCCCTCGATTCGCGAGAGGCGACAGTAACGATCGACCTCGTTCATAAGCAGTGGGCACGACGCTGCTGGGAAGCCTACACGGGAACTCTTTCGGAGCGACTCCGACAGGCGTTGCAGGAATATGGTGAGGTACTTAGGTGGCCATGGTGAAGTCGCTCATCCAGCGGGCTTGCGCGCCCCAAGCTGAGAACCTGCATGGGTCGACATGGACCCCACTTGACAGCCTCAACCAACGCACGTGGGCACCCACGATGCGCTTGTTACGGGAAGGAGACGGGAGCAGTGCGGCACAGAGCAGCCTCTCCCCCAAGCGCAGGAAGACCGGCGGGTACCCGCGAGCCGGGCTCTTGACGCTAAAGGGGATCGCAATCCACCGGGTGCGAGCGAGAGACAGCGGAAAATCCGATGATTTCGCACTGACAACCAGCCGCGGAATGCCCATCCGATCACCGGTCACACGGACCTCGGCCAGGCCCCGTCTACTACTTGGACGCCATCACAAACGCCAGCCACGCACCGGGACCATGGCGCTCCTGACCCCCCATAAAACGATTAATTACTACCACTGGATCACCGAGGTTCTTGGCAACCTTTGGCTATTAAAAAACGCGGGCTTACCGATCAACTACGTCGATCAATACCTAATGGGACACAGTGGGGCTGCGTGGCAAGAAAAAATCCTGCAGCTTGCGGGGATGCAGCCAGAGCGCATAACCCCCATCGGTGACCTTGAGGATCAGTTCATAGATCGCATGCTCCTCCCGAGCTGGGGGGAAGTGACATCGCATAGTTTGCCCGACTGGCTATCAGACGCTATCCATGCATCCATCGGCTTCTCTCGCCCTCAGGCACCCGGAACACGGCGCGTCTACCTTTCGCGGCAAAACGCCTCACGCAGAAGGGTGCTCAATGAGCACTCGCTTATCGAACGCTTACGGGCCCACGGATTCGAATGCCATGAGTGCGGTGACCTCTCATTTCGACAGCAACAAGACCTGCTGGCAAGCGCTGGTGTCGTGGTCGCTCCTCACGGTGCTGCGCTGACGAATCTCTTGTGGTGTGCACCTCAAACTGATGTCATCGAGCTTCATGCCCACCGGCACCAAGACCAGTCCTTCCACCTGCTCGCACGGCAGCTCCGGTTACGTTATCGCTCTCACTCGATTGCGGGCCCAAGCCACTCATCGCGAACCCGCGAGGACGATCTAGAGCTCGACGACTGTGATCTAGCCGTGGTCGAGTGGTTGGTACGTGATGCTTTAAACAATACAGCCACATGATCGTCTTTTTCTCACAGCACACCACCCCCAAAACCGGCGCTCATTTTCGGTACGAACGCCTGGTAGCTGCCGCGGCACAGGAGAGTCCCGCAGCAATCTGGATGACGCCGCCGCGGCGGAATCCCCCCGACCTGCCCGGGATTGAACACTTGTTGCTACCCTGGCCAAGCTGGATCCCCGGCAGGGCACTCAAACCCGTCTGGGGTATTTGGAGGCAGCGGAGGACCCTTAGAGAGTGGAAACCGCGCCGCGTCCACCTGCTTATATTCAGCGAGACCCTGTATCTTGCGGCGTTGCTGGCCGCGCGACTAAGCGGCGCGCGGCTGGTCATAGCATCTCGCTCGAACCTCATCCGGCGACACCAGATCCGGCAGTCGCTGCGACGCAATCCGTTATCCCGCGTCTACCACGCTCTGGAACACACCGTGGCGAGACGCATATGGACGTACACCCTGCGCCGAGCCAACCGAATCATCGTCCAGAGCCCAGCCGCGCTTGAGCAGCTCCAAGAGGCCTACGGCTTACCCTCGGACCGTTTCAGGGTAGTGGAGAACGATGTGCCGCAGCTCTCGAAGCCGCCGCGATCAACACTACCCGAGCAACCTGCGCGGCTGCTCTATATTGGGAGCAGTTCACCGCTTAAAGGGCTGGATATCCTGCTTGACGCGTTGCCGAACTTGCCGGAGCGAGCACCCTCTGTGGAAGCGGTAACTGTCGTCGGTGTCCGAGAGCGCACTGTACACCGGTTGCAACGCAAAGCCGTAAACAACGGTCCGACGCTCACCGTTGTGCCGCGCAGCTCCGAAATCTACGACCTGATGGGCGCCCATGACCTGGTCGTCGCCCCCTCTCGCGAGGACCAATTCCCCAACGTCCTACTGGAGGCCCTGGCCTGCGGCACCCCGGCCATCGGCAGCCGCCGGGACGGGATCCCGCACATCCTTGGGGACGAACGCCTGCTCTTCGAGCCAACCCCGCACGCCCTGCTCGAGTGCCTGGCGTCCGTCTCTACGCCCGAAGGCTACGGCCACGCCGCAGCAAAGTGCCGCGACGCGCGGGAGCGCCTGCAGTTCCCGTGGGAGCAGTACTTTCTGGATGCGGTCACCCAACATGACCCGGTTGCCCCTCCGCACCGATGACCCGGTCGAGCTCCATACAAAAAGGCACGGCTGAAGGCCGGGCCATGGCCGACGCCGTAGCAGCGGCCTGGGTACGCTCCGACGCCCCCGGGCTGACCTTGATCAAGGACTCCAAGGCGCGGGTCTACCGTTTTGTTGGGGAGGGGGCCACGTGCTACCTCAAGGTTTATATACCGCATACCCTCAGGGATCATGCCGCCCTATGGCTCCGCCCGCCGGCGCGACTCTTTCGCTCAGCGGAGCTGCTTCGGGCAAGGGGCGTCCCCGGCCCCATCCCGCTGGCTGCGATGACGCTAACGGTGGCCGGGCGAAAGCGCGGCGCGTTCTTGATGAGCGCCGTTGAAGGTATCCCACTGAAGGACCTGGCAGCTCAGAACTGTGTCCGCACGGCAGTTTCGCCGGGGACCGCTCTTGGGGTCATTAACGCCACCGCAACCCTTTGGGGCCAACTAATCCGCAACGGGTTCGTCCACATGGACCCCGTCAAAGGCAATTTCCTGGTCGACCTGTCGGGCCCCACCCCGACCGTCGCCGTAATCGACGTGGATAACATCCGACGCCCGCCCTGGCTTCCGCGGACAATCCGCCGACGCAGGCTGCTGAAGATGGCCCGGCGCCACCTCGGGGCTGCCTTGCGGCTGCTCGACCGCACGTGTCTCCCCAGCGCCGTGGCCCGGCAATTCGTGCGCGCCTACGCCCGCGCTGCCGATCAGCCGCTGCACGTCGCCTGGCAGGATTGGCGGTGGGTCGGCCGCCGGCTGGCTCACGACAGCAGTCGAGCCGCAAGGCAATTGGAGCGAGTCCCGTTAACAGGCGACTCCTCACCGTCCAGTTAGAACTCTTTCCGTTCGAATCCGGCCGCCCCGGTCACCTCTACAAGCCACCGCGCCAAGCTACTCGCCTGGTTCTCGTCACCCCCGCCTACGCGAACGGCTTGAACCGGCACCGCCTGTTGCCGGCACACTTCGATAACCTCCCGCCAAGCACGATCCTGCCTTCTTACCTGCTCGATCCCTTCCGCCTCTTCACCGCTTAATGCCCGCCGATCATGACGCGCGCCGCGTGAGCGCCGCCACTCGAGAACGACCTCCGGGTCATCGACGATGAGAACCACGACTGCCTCGGGTAATGGCACCACGTCCCAAGGCGCCGCGTCCTCGCACAGCACAAGCTTGTGCCAGAACCCATCCTCTTCCATTATCAGCGGTGCCCCGGGGTGCTCGCGGAGGCTTTGGTAGACCTGCAAGCGGTGTACGACCTTTTGCAAGTCGTGGATCCTCTGGCCGGACTCGGTAAATAGCGCGGGATCGGCGGATGCGAAGGCTGCAAGCAGACGCGGCTCCAGCCCAGGGAAGTGAGACAAGACCTGCCGTGGCCGCTTGGCCGCAGCACGCAGCGCGTCGCGCTCGACACGATCCAGCGACCAGGCACCATACCAGGTCGGCACCCGGCCACCCCCCGGCCTGCGCAGCGCACGGGCGTATGCTGGCGATGCCATCGGGTACCGCCAACCGCGCAGATGCCTCGTCAGGGCCCGACACAATGTGCTCTTGCCGGTTCCTGGCGCGCCGGTGACCAGCACGAAGGGACGAACACCCTCAGTCGGATCGCCGTCACCGGTCCCGGCACCACTCACACCGCCTCCAACTCCTGCTCGTAACCGAACGCGCGAAAATCCTCTGCGTACAGTGACGCCACCAGCCGGCGACTCTCTTCCGTGTAGAACTCGGCTACGCGCGCCCGCGCCCGGGTCGGCTGCGGGCCAGCCTGGACAATCCCCTGCCACGGCAGACCGAGTTCAATCAGAAGCCGCTCCAGATCCTCACCCAAGGTTTCCATTCGCCCGATAAAGTCCAGCTCCACCGGTGAGAACGGGCAGAGGCCGCTCTGCGGATACCAGTGCGCATCCTTGCGCAGGCCGCCGTTCGCCAGGTAGCGGCAGAAACGCTCGAACCCGGCCCGGGTTCCCGCCAACGCTTCCGTCTGCCCAAACTTGCGCCCGCGATCTTTACCCGGGCGCCCCTTGTTCAAGTACGCGGACAGAACCCGCGTGTACGGATTCCTTACGAAGATAAACTTGAAGTAGCGCTCGCGCACTGCCCTCACCTGCTCCGCACTCAGGGCGCTGGGCCGCACGAAGCGCTGCTTATCCGAATCCTTGCTGCCGGCCTGGCCCGTCACAGCATCGCCCGCCTCGGCCATGGCTGCCCAGAGGGTGGCGGCGATCGTCGAGTTGGCCGCTTTGGGGATGCGCACCCAGACGTACTCCCGGGGTGGATAAACGGCCACCCGCCGATTGAGCGAGGAGACGAACACCAGTGGGCACCGCGGCGGATAGGCCCGGTAGAACGGCCGCCAGCACTTCGCGATCCCCGAGGGAACGGCGGAGGCCTCTTGGAGCAGGGGGTGTACCATGCCGTTTCTCCTCTACCCGGCAGGGGCGTCTTCGATGTACCCGTGGGCGACCAGGCTCTCGGTGAGCTCAGGCACGGCCACCGCCAGATCCCGGTTGCTAGCCCGATACGTCTCCCGGATTCGTTCGGCCCAATCGGCGGTCAGCGTCACCTCCGTCCGTTCCGCATCCAACCCCAGGCGACGGCGCAAACTCGCCGGGCGGATCACCGCCCCACGCCGGGGCCGCAGGGTCCAGGTATTCGGTCGCTTCCCGCCGCGCTGTCGCCCCCTTCGTCCTGTGTCCACTCGAGACACCAAGGCCTCCCCGTCCTCGCCAAGAAACGCCCCCACCTCTCGGAGCACCCGCTCGGCGTCGCCTCGCAGGCGCTCAAAAGGCAGCACCTTAAGATCTGCCTCGGGCAGAACCTGCTGCAGGGCACGCACGGTGCGGCCGTAGTCGAGGAAGGCACCCCGCGTGGCGTACTCCTCCCCGAGAATCCGTTCGAGCTGGGCCTCGAAATCGCTCTGCCCAGCCCGCGGGATGCGGTCGCTGCGTTCGGCATAGAACGAGGGCAGATAGCTATCCTGACGGCGGATGAAGAAGAGCACTGCGACCCGCTCGCCCCCCAGGGCGAGGGCCCGTTCCCGCAGCAAGGCGAGGCTTTCCGGCAAAGCATCCGGGTGGCGTATGGGCTTGCCGCGTTCCGCGAAAAACCGCCAGGGCGCACTCATACGCTCATGGGAGACCACACCCGGGCGACCGTCCTTAGCCGGCGCGACCAGCGCGCGGATGACATCATCCGCACGGTGCCGCCACTGCTCCGTCGGCAGGCCAAGCGCCTGATACGCGGGGCAGGCCCGCACCAGATCCCGACGCAGCCCCCGCACCGGGTCCTTGCCTCGACCGATATACTGCACCTGCTCAAGGTACGGGAAGACGTGATGCTGAAACCAAGTGCTGGCGGTTTTGTTGAAGCCGATATGCAGGATCAGCTCACGGGGCAACATGCTACTCATTCAGGCCCTTCCACTGAAGTTGGCGGTTAACCACCCCGCGGCGGGTGACGCTTGCCATTGTAAAGCAAGGGCCGCAGCCGGTGACGCTGGAACCGCAGCAACCGATGCCGCAATTGTCGTGCGGGCACATACCCCCCCCAAAGGAGCAGGCGCTCAACAAGGGACAAATCCTCGCCGCGCTCCGCGCAGTAGGCCGACCAGAAACTGGCCAGACTCGCTCGATCCAACCTGAGTTTCAGCGCCAACCGAGCCGCCTGGAACCGCGTCGGCTGCCCCTCCGCCAGGGCCTCTAGATCCGGCAGGCAGAAGCCATCCACCCCGCCGGCGTTTGTCTCCGTGCTATCGACCCGATGGAAGTTCCCGAGACGACAGTCCTGGAGGTAAACCCCGGTACGGTGCAGCCTGGCCTGGAAGCGGCCGAGCCGCTGCGCCAAATCGGATGGCAGTGCACCCCACTCACTCTCGGGCTCCAGGCCCTCCCCCGCCACAAACCGCGTGATCAAACAGGCGTGGACCACCTGATCGCCTTCTAGCGAGTCCACCGCCCCAATCAGACCGGGCACCGCGCCGGGTAATGCCCGCTCCAGCCGCCGCCCGGTCAGCCACGCCGCCACCGCCGAGCGCCGCTTGGTCTTGCCCGGGTTGGTGTACTTGAGCACCACCGGCCCGCAGGCCTCGGTGTCCAGGCGGTAGACGTTGTGCCGTCGGCGTGCGGCGAGCAGCTCACCGCGCTCGGGCAATGCGGCTTCCCACTGCGGCAGCCACGCCGCCAGTTCCTCCGGGGTCAGTGCCTGGCGGTCGGTGACCCACAACGCGCCGTCCTCGCCACGGGCGTGGGCGATGCCCGGGTCCTGCGCGGCCTCGGCCTGGATGCGGGTTTCAAGGGGGGGCACGGGCGTCGATCCTGGTTGCACCGAAAAACGGCTCAATACCTTATCATGGTGGGCTTTGTGGATTGAGAGACTGCGCCTTGCAGCCGAGGTGGCCTTGAGCACGAAGAGCGACGCCGCGACCGACCTGGACCTCGACCCCCTGGCCGATCCGGAGAAGCTGGAGAAGAAGCGCCGCAAAAAGGAGCGGAAAAAGGCCGAGAAGGGCGATCCCGAGGGGCCGCGCCCGGACACGCCCTCCTGGCCGGTCTTCAAGCGGCTGTTTACGCAGTACGTCCTCCCACACTGGAAGGTCGGTCTGATTGCGGTGGTGACGACCGCCCTGTTCTCCGCCAGCGAGGTGGCACTGATCGCCGCCCTGCAGCCGCTGCTCGACGACGGCCTGGTCGAGCAGGACACGGCGATGATCCGCCTTTTCGCCTTGGTCATCCTCGGACTGCTGGTCTTTCAGGGGATCTCCTACTTCGTCTCCCATTACCTGATCACCTGGATCGGCCGGCAGTTGGTCAAGAACCTGCGCCTGGACGTCCACGACGCCCTGCTGCGCATGCCTTTTAGCACCTACGAGCAGCTCTCCTCCGGGCGGCTGATCTCGCGGATGACCTACGAGGCGGAGCAGACCGCCAAGGCCTCAACCCAGGCGGTGCTCACGCTGTTCAAGGACGTGGTCAAGGTGGTGCTGATCTTCGGCTACCTGCTCTATCTCTCCATCTGGCTGGTGGCGCTGATCAGCGTGGTGCTGCCGCTGATCGCAGGGATCATCGGCCTGGTCAACAAGCGCTTTCGCAAGATCAGCCGCCGGATCCACGGCGCCGTGGGCGGTGTGGGCACCGTCGCCGAGGAGAGCGTCCACGCCCATCAGGAGATCAAGCTCTTCGGCCAGGCCGAGCGCGAGCGTCGGCGCTTTGAGTACAACAACGAGCGCAACCGCAAGGCCTCCATGCGCAAGGCCGCGCTCAAGTACGCCACCATCCCGCTGATCCGCCTGCTGGTGGGCATCGCCCTGGCGGTGGTGATCTCCGTGGCCACCATGGAGGCGGTGGTCGAGACGCTGACCGTGGGTACGGTGGTCTCGTTCATCGCCGCCATGACGCTGCTCCACGGCCCGCTCAAGCACATCGTCTCGCTCAGCGCCGAGCTGCAGAAGGGGCTGACGGCGGCGGCGAGCATCTTCGAGGTAGTCGATGCCGAGTCCGAACAGGACAGCGGCACCCGGGGCCTGGAGCGCGCCGAGGGGCGAGTGGAGTTCAGTGGGGTGCGCTTCGCCTACGACGGCCAGCGTGAGGTGCTCCAGGGCATCGATCTCACCGCCGAGCCCGGCGAGATGATCGCGCTCACCGGGCCCTCGGGCAGCGGCAAGAGCACGCTGGTCAGCCTGATCCCTCGTTTCTACAACGCCACCGGCGGCGAGATCCGCCTGGATGGGGTGCCCATTGATGAGTACCGGCTCGCCGATCTGCGCCGCCAGATCGCGCCGGTGAACCAGGACATCGTGCTCTTTAACACCACCATCGCCGAGAACATCGCCTACGGCGCCGAGCGCGAGGTCAGCCGCGAGGAGATCGTCCGGGCAGCCGAGGTCGCCTACGCCCGCGATTTCATCGAGGCCCTGCCCCAGGGCTTCGACACCGAGGTGGGCGAGGACGGCACCCTGCTCTCCGGCGGTCAGCGCCAGCGCATCGCCATCGCCCGGGCGGTGCTCAAGGATGCGCCGATCCTCATCCTCGACGAGGCGACGGCCTCGCTGGACAGCGAGTCGGAGCGCTACATCCACGCCGCCTTCGAGCGACTGATGCAGGGGCGCACCGCCTTTGTCATCGCCCACCGCCTCTCGACGGTGGAGAACGCCGACCAGATCCTCTTCCTGGAGAACGGGCAGGTGGCCGAGCGCGGCACCCACGAGGAGCTACTGGCGCAGGGCGGGCGCTACGCCGGGCAGTACCGGATGCAGTTCGCACCGGACGGCACACCGGCGGCCCCGGAACAATCGGCAGAAGGAACCGCATAGATGCTGCTTCAACGCCCCGTGCAGAAGGTCGGCAAGGTCCGGCTGTACACGCCGGATGGGCGCGCCGCGGAGCCGAGCGCAGCCGAAACGGCCCTGCAGTTGCTGGAGCATGGTAAGAGCCCGCGTGATGCCGAGCTGATCTCCTCGCGCAAGTCACGGATCTACCGCCAGCGCGCCGACGGCGGGCGGGTCTACGTCAAGCACTACCGCAGCCGGCGGCGCAAGGAACGCATCAAACGGCTGATCCGCAGCCCTCACCGCAACATCACCCTGTGGCGTCGGCTGGCCGCGCTGCAGATCCCGGCGCCGACGCCGCTGCTGCTGGCCCGTAAGCGCCGGGAGGCGGTGCTGGTGATCGAGGAGATGCCCACGCCCACGCTGCGCGAGCACATCGGCCGCGGCGAACCGGTGACATCCGCGCTGATGGTCGCCTTCGGCCGCACCTGGGGCCGGCTGCATAACTCGCGGATGATCCACTACGACCCGAGCCCGGGGAACATCACCCTGCCGGAGGGGAACCAGGATTTGGCGGGGCTGCTCGACCTCGATTCGGTCTACGTGGTCCCTGCGGTACCGGCTTTCGTCGCCCGGCACCGGCTGCAGCGCTTTTTCTACAAGCTGACCACCGAGTGCCTGCGCCGGCAGGGGACGGCGCCGGACGGCGCCGCATTCCAGGCCTTTTGGCACGGATACGCTGAGGCAACCGGCGTCGACACGACACGGCATGCCCAGGCCGTCATCCAGCGCATGGAGGCGCGCATCGGGTCACGACGCAAGAAGCGACAGGGCGAGACCTTCCTCGCGGCGGCGCGCGACTGGCGCGCCGCCCTGGAGACGGATCCACCCGGCTGATCCGGGGGCGAGGCGTGGCCGGGTATCGCGCGGACGGTGCAGCCCCTTAGAACTGGTAGCCCATGAGCTCAATCTCCCGGGCGCATTCCCGGGCGACGATCTCGCGGCAGGCGTCGTCATAGTACGTCCGGTAGTCGACCTTTCCGCCGCCGGATTTGGCGTGGATGCCCTGGATCAGCTCAGCGAGGTTCTCCGGGTAGCCGATGCGCTCGCTGACCTCGGCCAGATCCTCGGCCAAGTGCTCCATGCGCACAATGTAGTCGACCATCGGCCGCTCGCCGTCGGCGTAGAGCTTGAAGTTGCTCTTGCGCGCCATGATCCCGGAGTCGAGGAACTCCCGGAATGAGTCCGGGGCCTTGCCCTGTTTATGCCGGTAGCGGTAGCGCGAGACCGCCAGGGCCCAGGGGTTGCGCTCGACGGTGAAGGTGAAATAGCGCGCCCAGCGCTGGCCGCCGAGCTGCTGGCGGACGTGCCGGGCGCTCATGTGCTGGTGGTAGAAGCTGGGGGTGGCGTCGCGCAGCGCCTGGAGCCAGGTCCGCTCGCCGGCCAGCGGGTCGCCGGTGTAGCCCTGCAGCCCGCGGATGACCGCCCCCGGGCGAACGTTGTCCAGGAACCGGTCGTTCTGGGGCCCCGGGAAGCCGAGCTTCTTGCGCTGACCCTCGGCCACCGGCGTGATGACATCGTCCGGCCCGGCGTGCTTGGCCAGGGCCAGCTCCAAGGAGCTGCCGGCGGTCTTGCGGGTCTTGATGAACACGAACTGGTGGCGGTGCGAGATGACGGTCATGAGAGTTCGGCGCTCGCTGGGCATCTGGCCGGCGGGATTGTAACAGAGTCCTCGCCGCTCCCTGGGTGAAACCGACCACCCACCAAAGCGCCGCCGCGCCGGGTGCGGCTGTTTGCCCCACTCGGCGACTGCGCTTTTCCGCTGCGTTAAACCCTGATTAATCACCCGGGAGCAAACGGGTTGGTAACGTACCGGCTTCCGCGAACGGAGCGCGCGGTGTCGTTCCCCAAGGAGTCGTTCGGTTCCCGGCCTATGCATCCACTATCGGGCAACGTTCTCGTGGTCTGTACGGGCAATATCTGCCGCAGCCCCATGGCCGAGCGCATGCTGCAAGCGGCATCCGGCCCGGAGGGCCCGGACCGGGTCGAGTCTGTCGGCATTGGCGCCTTGGTCGGCGCGGGGGCAGACCCCCACGCCGTCGCTGTCATGGACGAGATCGGCCTCGACCTGCGCGACCACACGGCCCGTTCCATCGATTCGGTGGACGTGGCGCGTTTCGATCTCATCCTGGTCATGGAGCGCGGGCAGCAGGCGTGGCTGGCGCGACACTTCCCTGAGCTGCGCGGACGCACGTTCCGGATCGGTCACTGGCAGGAGCGGGATGTACCCGATCCGTTCCGTCGGTCGAAGGCCGCGTTCCGCGCCGCCCGTGATCAACTGCAGGAGGCTGTCTTCCAGTGGCAAGGAATGCCCGCGTGATGGATCGATTTGCTCGCAGCGCCGGCACCCTCGCCCTGCTTGCCGTGGTCAGCGGCTGCGCGATCGTCCCCGGTATCCGCATGTCCGACGACGCGGATGAGCGCTTCGTCCCCGAAGACGTGGAGGACGAGGAGGCGTTCGATATTGAGATCATCGACATCGATGCCGATGTGCTGCGCCGCCAGGAGCGGCGCGTCTCACCCGCGCTCGAGGTGGGCGAGGTACGTACCCGTCAGGAGGTGACCGCGGCGCATGAGTACCGCGTCGGCGTTGGTGACGTGCTCAACGTGATCGTCTGGGGCCATCAGGAGCTGACCAACCCGTTTGGAGCGGGCACCACCACGGACCTGGACGAACTCGGCCGGGTGGTCCGCGAGGACGGCACGATCTTTTTCCCCTTTGTAGGCCTGCTTGAGGTCAAGGACCGCAACGTCGAGGAGATCCGCCGCGACCTGCAGGAGCGGCTCGACCCCTATGTGGCCGACCCCCAGGTGGCGGTTCGCGTGGTCGGCTTCCACAGCAAGCGTGCCTACATCACCGGCGAGGTGCGCGATCCTGGCACCCTGCACCTGCGCGATGCCCCGATGACGGTCATGGACGCCATCAACGAGGCCGGTGGCTTCTCCGAGCGGGCCGACCGCCGGCGCGCGGTGCTCACCCGCGGGGATGAGCAGATCGAGATCGACATCCTCAACCTCTACGCCACGGGCAGCAACGACATCCTGCTCAAAGACGACGATGTCCTGCACATCCCGGACAACCACGCCAACCGGGTGTTCATGATCGGCGAGCTGGCGCAGCAGACGGCGGTCGAGCTCAAGGACGGCCGGCTGTCCCTGGCCGAGGCGGTAGCCGAAGCCGATGGGGTGGATCTGGCCTCGGCCAACACCGCGGAACTCTATGTGCTGCGGGGTCAGCCTGTCCGGGATGAGGACAGCGGCGAGGTGCTGGGCCTGCGCCCGCAGGTCTTCCGCCTGGACGCGCGGGAGGCACCGGCCCTGCTCTTCGCCGATGGCTTCGAGCTTGAACCGCGGGATGTGGTCTTTGTGGCCGCCTCGCCGCTGGTCCGCTTCAACCGGGTGGTCGCGCAGTACACGCCGATCATCTCGGCCCTTTGGCAGACCGATCGCATCATCCGTGACTAGCCCGCGAGGTCGAAGGCAAGCATGAGCGAGACGCACAGCGCCCCCCCGAGCGGCGGCGAAGGCCAGGATGAGATCGACCTGAGCCAGCTCATCGACATCCTGCGCAACGGGAAGTGGCTGATTGCGGCCGTCACGGTGGCCGCCGGCGCTGCCGGTTTCGGGTACGCCTCGCTGCAGACCAACATCTACCAGGGTGATGCCCTGATCCAGCTTGAGACGCAGCAGCGCTCCCTGGGCGGACTGGAGGAGATGGGTGGTTTCCCGACCGAGGGGCCTGGCGTCGCGACTCAGATGGAGGTGCTCAAATCCCGGAGCCTCCTTGGCCGGGTGGTGGACGAGCTCAACCTCACCGTCCACGCGGAACCCCGCTACCTGCCGGTGATCGGCGAGGCGCTGGCGCAGCGCCACGGCGGCGATGAGCCGGCCCCGCCGCGGCTGGGCCTGGAGCACTTCGCCTGGGGCGGGGAGTCCATCGACGTCACCCGGCTGGAGATCGGACCTGGCCTGCGTCGGGACCTGGACGGTGACCCGCTGGTCCTGCGCGCCGGGGAGGCTGGAGACTACACGCTGCACGTCGGTGAGGAGACGATCGCACAAGGTGAGGTCGATGAGCTACTGGCCCTGGAGTACGGCGGGCAAGCGGGCGTGACGCTGTTCGTCGCCGATCTGCAAGCGCGCCCCGGCACCGAGTTTGAGCTGGGCACGCGCAGCCGTCAGGCGGCAATCCGCAGCCTGCGCGGGCAGCTCTCGCTCAGTGAGCGTGGCAGCGATAGCGGGGTGCTGGAGGTGCGCATGGAGCACCCCGACCGGGCCTACATCGAGGACGCCCTGAGCAGCCTGACCGAGCACTACGTCCGCCAGCACGTCGAGCGCAAGAGCGAGGAGGCCAGTCGCAGCCTGGAGTTCCTCGAGGAGCAACTGCCGGATATCCGCCAGGAGCTGGAGACCGCTGAGCAGCAACTGAGCCAGTTCCGCAGCGAGCACCAGGCTGTCGACCTGGACCAGGACTCCCGCGCCCTGCTCGAACAGGCGGTGGATATTGAGCAGCGGCTCTCCGAGCTCCAGGTCGAGCGCAACGAGCTCGAACTCCAGTACGGCCCGGAGCACCCGCGCATGGAGACCATGCGCCGGCGCGAAGCCTCGCTACGCGACGTTAAAGAGGACGTAGAGCAAGAGATCGCCAACCTGCCGGAGAAACAGCAGCAGGCGCTGCAGCTGCGGCGCGAGGTGGATGTGACCACCTCGCTCTACACCAACCTGCTGAACACCTCCCAGGAGCTGCGCGTGGCCCGGGCCGGCGTCGTGGGCGATGTCTTCATCCTCGATGAGGCGGAGTCCGCCAGCAGTCCGGTGGCCCCCCAGCGCAACCTGATCGCCGCGCTGAGCGTGGTCCTCGGGGGCATGCTTGGTGTCATGGGGGTCTTCGGGCGGGAGTTCCTGCGCCGCGGGATCAGCGACCCCGACGCGCTGGAGCGGGACTTCGGTCTCCCCGTCTATGCGGTGGTGCCCCACGCGCCCGAGCAGCGACGCATGGAGCGCCGGGCACGCTCACGCAGGCAGTCGGTTCAGGTGCTGGCCCACACCCAGCCGCAGACACCTTCGGCAGAGAGTCTGCGCAGCCTGCGCACAAGTCTGACCTTTGCGCTGATGCGCGAGAGCCGCAGGATCCTGATGATCACATCGCCCCAAGCGAACTCGGGCAAGACGTTCGTCTCGGTCAATCTGGGGGCGCTCGTGGC
Organism: Halorhodospira sp. 9621; assembly: GCF_022228055.1. NCBI lineage: Bacteria > Pseudomonadati > Pseudomonadota > Gammaproteobacteria > Chromatiales > Ectothiorhodospiraceae > Halorhodospira > Halorhodospira sp. 9621. Next base: position 17,514 of record NZ_JAJNRD010000018.1, on the reverse strand, counting down.
CGCCGGCGGGTCCCGCGTGTTGGTGATCGACTGCGACATGCGCCGGGGCCGGCTGCACCGTTACCTGGATGACCGCGAGCGTGAACCGGGCCTTTCGGACATCCTGGCCGGCCAGACCACCCTGGCCGAGGCGGCGCGCAACGTGGACGGTTCCGAGCTCGATCTGCTAACCACCGGGACACTGCCGCCCAACCCGGCCGAGCTGCTGATGCACGAGCGCTTCGGGACGCTGCTCGAGCACGCCGAGTCGCACTACGATCTGGTCATCCTGGATACGGCACCGGTCATGGCCGTGGCGGATGCAGCCATTGTCGGCACCCACGTGGGTGCCACCCTCATGCTGGCCCGCGCCGAGGCCACTGGGGTCCGGGAGATGCGCGCAGCGATTTCCCGCCTGGAACAGGCCAGCGTTCAGGTATCGGGCCTGATCCTCAACGATTTCCAGGCCAAGCGCGCCGGCGGCGGCTACTACCAGTACTACTACTACGACTACACCTACCGACCACAGGGCACTTGAACGTATGCGACCGCGTGCCGCGTCCGCGCGGCCGTAGGGGTAGGGGTCGTTCAGGCGGTATTTACCATCATCCGCGATGATAGGGAAGCTGGACGGCCTAGGGGCGAAAGCAACGAGTACGGGCCGGATCCCAGACGGGCAAGGCCGATGCCCCTGCTGCCGCGGTAACCGGCCCCGGGAGACCCAATGGTGTGTTAGCTTAGCAGCTTTCCCACTGACCCCCTCGCGCTTGGCAACGGAGCGCCGCGTTGTGACGCAGATCGCTGTCCAGATCTTCTTCGCTTTTGCGTTGACCGCTTTCTTGCTGCTGGTCCTGCGCCGCCCGGCCCTGCAGGCCGGGCTGGTAGACCGGCCGTGCGCGCGCAAGCGCCACGGGCGGGTGGTGCCGCTGATCGGCGGCATCTGCATCCTGCTCGGGTTCGTGGCGGCGTCGCTGCCGGCGGACTTCGGGCTGCGCGACTACCAGGGGCTGTTCGCCGGCATGGGCCTGCTGGCCATCGTGGGGGTCATCGACGACCTGATCGATATCGACGCGTGGGTGAAGTTTGCCGCTCAGGTGGTGGCCGCGCTGCTGATGACCGCCTGGTCGGGGCTGGTGGTGTCGGACCTGGGGCAGCTGCTCGGCCCGCAGGTGTCGCTGGAACTCGGTGCCCTCGCGCTGCCGTTCACCGTCTTCTGCGTGGTGGGGCTGATCAACGCCGTGAACATGTTCGACGGCGTGGACGGGCTGGCCGCCGGCACCGTAGCCGCCGCGCTGGGCTGGCTGGTGCTCGCCGGCGCCTTCAACGGCGGCGCCAGCTGGCTGATCCTGGCGGGGCTGCTGCTGGCCTCGGTCTGCGCCTTTCTGATCTTCAACATGCGCAACCCGTGGCGGCGCAAGGCGGCCTGCTTTCTGGGTGACTCGGGCAGCATGATGCTCGGCTTCGCCCTAGCCTGGTTCGCTGTGGAGGCCGCCCAGGGCAAGCACGCCCTGCTGCCGCCGGTGGCCATCGCCTGGATCCTGGCCCTGCCGGTGCTCGACACCCTGACCCTGATGGGGCGGCGGATCCTGCGCGGCCGCCATCCGTTCCGCCCGGACCGGGAGCACCTGCATCACATCTTCTACCGGGCCGGCTTCACCCCGGGGCAGACGGTGACGGTCCTGGTGCTCTCCTCGGTGGCGCTGGGCGGGATCGGTGTCCTGGGGACCTGGCTGGGGGTGCCGGAGTGGGTGCTGGCCGCGCTCTTTGTACCCATCATCGTGACCCATGTCCTGATCCAAGCCCGGGCCTGGCGCTTTGCCCGGCTGATGCGCCGGCAGCTGCGCTGGGTGCGCTCCAACCTGCGCCAGTGACCATCTGGGGGGCGGGCGGGCAAACCACCCCACCGGGCAGCGCCCCACGCATTGAGAATTATTCGCAAATCGTGCATGCTGGGCTCAACATTGCCACATTGCGCGGGAGCGCCCATGGTGGACCACACGGCATCCCCCCTGCTCGAGCTCAGCAACGTCCACTGCTGCTACGGCGGCACCACCGCGGTCTATCAGCTCAGCCTGCGCGTCCTGCCCGGGCAGATCGCCTGCCTGCTCGGCCCCAGCGGCTGCGGCAAGACCACCACGCTGCGCGCCATCGCCGGCTTCGAGCCGCTGTGTAACGGCGAGATCCGCGTCCGCGGCGAACCACTCTCACTCCCCGGCTACGTGATGCCGCCGGAGAAACGGCGCATGGGCATGGTCTTCCAGGACTACGCCCTCTTCCCGCACCTGAACATCTACGACAACATCACCTTCGGTCTGCGCCGGCTTAACCGCCGCGAGCGCCGCCGCCGCGCCGACGAGCTGCTCGAGCTGGTGGACCTGCAGGGCTATGGGGATCGTTTCCCCCACGAGCTCTCCGGCGGGCAGCAGCAGCGCGTCTCGCTGGCCCGTGCGGTGGCACCGCAGCCGCAGCTGGTGCTGCTCGACGAGCCCTTCTCGAACCTCGATGTCGAGCTGCGCGAACGGCTCAGCCGCGAGTTCCACGACATCTTCCGCGACCAGCAGATGACCGCCATCCTGGTCACCCACGATCAGCACGAGGCCTTCGCCATGGCCGACGAGATCGGCCTGATGCGCGACGGGCGCATCGTGCAGTGGGACACGCCGTTCAATCTCTACCACGAGCCGGCGGACCGCTTCGCCGCGGAGTTCATCGGTCAGGGCAGCATGATCTCCGGCACCCTGATCGACGGCGAGCGCATCCAGACCAGCCTGGGCACACTGCGCGGCAGCCACGGCTTCCCGTGGCCGGCCGGCACCCGGGTGGATGTGCTCCTGCGCCCGGACGACGTGCGCATGGGCGAGGCGCCCTCGGGCCTCTACGGCCGGGTGGTGAAAAAGGCCTTCAAGGGGGCGGAGACCCTCTACACCCTGCGCACGCCGGATGGGGTCGAGCTCCTGGCCCTGGCCCCAAGCCACAGCGACTACGCCGTCGGCGACGACGTGGGCCTGACCCTGGATACCGAGCACCTGGTGGCCTTCCCGGCCGACGGCGAGGCACCGGCGGAGGCGGAACGCTCGCCAGCCAGCGCCCAGCCCGTGCGCGCCGTCAACGTCGGCTGAGCCGGCGGGTCTACCGCCAGGCGGGAGCCCCGGGGGACCGCTCAAGGGCCGGGGCAGCCAGCCGATAACCTCGGGTAGCTCCCGGAACGGCAGGCAGACCCGTTATGTGCAGGCACACCCTTTCTGTCGCGGCGCTGGCCGCGCTGCTCCCCCTGACCGCAACCGCCAACCACCAGCCGCCGGGCTCGGCGCTCGGCTTCGGCGACGCCACCCGCTTCGCCGACACCCAGGGCAGCAAGCAGAACCCCGCCGGCCCGATTGCCGGTAGTGAGCGCGGCGTACGCATGGGAGTCTTCAGTCTTGGGCTCTCCTATGAGGTGGGCGACGTCGACGATTTCGGCGATGACTTCGAGGATCTGGGGGACGACTTCGAGGCGCTCGAGGGGCTGCCCGAGGAGATCGAAGCGCTGGACCCCGTGGATGAAGACGCCCTTGATGATCTCGCCAACCGGATCGGCGAGCTGCAGGATCTGGAGCGGCGCACCAACGACGTGCTCAACGACCTGGGCGAGGACGGTTACCTGACCGCCGGCGCCATGGGGCAGTTCGTTCCCTTCCCCTTCGAGACCACCCAGGACGCCCTGCGCGGTTCGCTGCTTGTCGACCTGGAGTACAGCGCCCGCGGACACCTCTCGGTGCTCCACGAAGGGGAGCTGAAGACTCCCGCGGCCCAGCTGTCGGCTGATTCGGACGACTACGGGATTGGCGAGGGCTGTGACGACCCTTACTGCATCGACGACGAGGGCAACGTCTACAGAGACGGCGATTTGCTCGACCTCGAAGCCGACATCAACCTAGACGGCTTCGGCGGCTACATCCGCAGCGCCATCACCCGGACCTTCACCCTGGGCTACGGCACCACGGTCTACGACAACCCCCACGGGCTGCTCTTCGCCGGCGCGCAGCTCAAGCACCACCAGGTGGAGCTCTCGCGGATGACGGTGGGCTTCGATGACGACGCCGGCAGCAAGCTCAGCGACGAGTTCGGCGAGAACAGCGAGACGGACACGGATTTCGGCGTCGATCTGGGGGTGATGTGGGTCAGCGACCATTACCGGGCCGGGGCGAGCATCGCCAATCTGATCGAGCCCACCTTCGACTACCCGGCGGTGGAGGGCGAGGCCACCTACGACCAAGCCACCGCACGGGGCGAGATCGATCCGGATGAATCCTACCGCATGGAGCGCCAGCTCAACGTGGAAGGGGCGGTGCACACCGCCGACGGGCGCTGGCTGCTCGGCGGCTCGCTCGATCTCAACGCCGCCGACGGTCCCTTTGCCGATGGCTCCGACGACGCCTACCAGTGGCTGACCGTCGGTGGCGCCTACCGCCCACCCCACGCCGCCCTGCCCGGCTGGCGCCTGGGCTACCGGCAGAACCTGGCCGGCTCGGAGATCGGGTATATCACCGGCGGTGTCACGCTCTTCCGGGTCCTGACCCTGGATGCGGCCATGAGCACCGAGACGGTGGACTCCGTGCCCCGGGCGTTCATGTTCAACGCCGGCGTGGGCGTGCGCTTCTAGCCGCCGGCGAGGATCCCGAGCAGCGCGATCCCCAGGACCAGCAGCAGGAACAGCACCCCGGCCATGGCCAGCGCCAGCAGGCGGCTCTCCACCGCGGCGCTCAACCGCGTCAGGGCCACCAGCGACGGCGCCCGCGGGCGCGCCGGCAGCCGCCGCCACGCCCGCCGGCTGGCGTAGCCCAGGCGCACCCCGGCGAGCAACGCCGGCTTGATCCAGTCCCCCTCGGGGATGCGCGGCAGCCGTGCGGCCCCGGCCAGACCGAAGAGCACCGCGGCCACGGCGCCGCCGGCGAGCGCCGGCAGCAGGGCGTCGAGCAGGGCCCCGGGCTGCGCGGTGTAGCCCACCAACTGCGGGGCCACCACCGCCGCCGCCAGCCACGGCAGGGTCAGGGAGAGCAGCACCAGGGCGAGCACTGCCGCCCGCCGCGCCAGCGGATCCGCCCCGCCCTCGCCGCGCCAGGCCAGCAGCAGGAAGCGGATCATGAGTACGGCGGTCAGCGCCGAGGCGAGCAGCAGCAGCGGCTCCGCCGGGGCGCCGAGGGCCTCGGCGCCGAGCTGTTTGCCCGCCCCCTTGGCCAGGGCCCCGCTGGTGGCCGGCACGCCCACCAGGGCGAGCGCCGGCAGCAGCAGGTACGCCCCGCGGTGGCGGCCGTGGAGCCCGCAGCCGAGGAACAGCGCCCCCTTGGCCAGACCGTGGTGCAGGGCGAAGAGCGCCACCCCGGTGAGCGCCGCCCCGGCCAGCGCCGGCTCGAGCAGCGCGGTGCCGGTAAAGGCGGTCATCAGGCCCATCTGACTGACCGTGGAGTAGGCGAGCACTGTCTTGGCCCGGCGCTGGGTCACGCCCACCACGCTGGCGTAGAGGCTGCTGGCCAGCCCCGCCACCACCAGCACCCCGCCGGCCACCGGCAGGGCCAGATCGCCGATGGGCAACAGGCGCCACCACGCCACCAGGGCGGCCTTGACCAGCAACGCCGAGAGCAGCGCACTGGCCGGCACCGGCGCCGCCGGGTGGGCCAGCGCCAGCCAGGCGTGCAGGGGCACCACGCCGGCCTTGACGGCGAAGCCGAGCCCGATCAGTGCCACCAGCACATTGCGGTACGGGTGCTCGACGACCAGCGCCGGCACCTCGGCGAGCGCGGCGTTGCCGCCCTGGGCGGCGATTAGCAGCACGGCGGCGAGCACCGCGGCCTCGGCCAGTACGGCCATGCCCAGGTAGACGCGCCCGGCGCGGAAGGCCGCCGGCGTGCGGAAGTGGACCACCAGCGGGTAAGCGGCCAGGGTCATGGCGGCGTAGGCGAAGTAGAAGGTGGCCAGATCGGCAGCCAGCACCACCCCCATCAGCGCCGCCACGGTGGCACCCAGACCGATGAGCAGCCCGGCGGGCGTCGTGCCGCCGCCGCCCTCCCCGGCCACGGCGAAGAGCAACGCGGCGGCGGCCACCGGGGCGGCGAGCAGCAGCACCGCCTGGCCCATGGGATCCGCCGCCAGCCGGGCGTCGAGCAACAGCCACGGCAGGTTGAGCGTCTGATCGGCCACGGCGATGGCACCCAGGCCAGTGAGCGGTGCGAGCACCAGCAGCACTGCCCCGGTCCGCCGTGCGCCGGCGGCGAGCAGGGCCACCGCCAATAGCGGGAAGAGCACCGGCAGCAGCAGACCGGCGGCCGGGTCGATCATCACAGCGGGTACTCCTGTTCCACGATGCGCTGCGCCCAGTTCAGCGGCGAGAACTCCGCCGCCGCCAGCACGCCGGCGAGCAGTGCTGCCAGCGCCGTGAGCAGCGCCGGATAGAGCAGCCAGCGGTGGGTCTCGGCGCTGCTCGTCCGCGGCATTGCCCCTGGCCAGCCGGCGGGGGCCGGCAGCAGCCAGATCCGCCGCAGCACGGGCAGAAAGTAGGCGGCGTTGAGCAGCGTGCTGGCCACCAGCACGGCCAGGATCCAGTAGAGCTCCTGGGCCAGCGCGCCCAGCCCCAGGTGCCACTTGCTGATGAACCCGGCGATGGGCGGGAAGCCGATCATGCCCAGCGCCCCGATGGTGAAGGCCACCGAGGTCAGCGGCATGCGCCGGCCGACGCCATTGAGCGACTCGATGCGGTGGATGCCCAGGGTCTCGGCGTAGTTGCCGGCACAGAAGAACAGGGTGATCTTCATCAGCCCCTGGTGAACCAGGTGCACCAGCCCGCCGATCAGCCCCAGTGGCCCGCCCATGGCCACCCCCAGGGTGATGAACGAGACCTGGCTGACCGTGGAGAAGGCCAGGCGACGCTTGATGTCCACCTGCGCCAGGGCGCGCAGCGAGCCGTAGAGGATGGTCACCGCCGCCAGGGCGGCGAGCACCGGGGTCACGTTCAGGTCCGCGGCCACGGCGTGGCCGTAGACATCCTGGACAATGCGCACCACGCCGAAGGCGCCGGCCTTGACCACCGCCACGGCGTGAAGCAGCGCGCTGACCGGCGCCGGCGCCACCATGGCGATGGGCAGCCACGCCTGCAGCGGAAAGAGCGCCGCCTTGACCGCCACACCGCCGAGCAGCAGCGCGAGCACCACGGTGGCCGCTCCCGGCGCGGCGGCCGCCCACTCGGCCACCGCCGCCGAGCCACCGGGGCTGAACGGCTGCTCGCCCACCGCGGCGTAGAGCGCCACAGTCCCGGCGAGCAGCGCCATGCCCCCGCCCAGGGTGTAGGCGAGGTAGGTGCGCCCGGCAGCCAGCGCCGCCGGGTGCCCGCGGTGAACCACCAGCGGGTAGGTGGCCAGGGTGAGCGCCTCGTAGAAGAGCAGGAAGGTGAAGAGGTTGCCGGCCAGGGCGATGCCGAAGGTGGCGGCCACGCACAGCGAGAAGAAGCCGAAGAAGCGCGCCCGCTGCGCGGAGTTCTCCAGATAGGCGACGGCGTAGACGGTGGTGATCAGCCAGAGCACCGCCGAGAGCATGGCGAAAAGCAGCGCCAGCGGATCCGCCGCCAGGTGGAAGGTGACGCCGGGGACGACCTCCCAGGCGACCTGGTAGCTGCGCCCCTGCAGGAAGCCGTAGACCAGCAGGGCCACCAGGACCAATTTGACGCTGGCACCGAAGAGGTTCCAGAAGGTGCGCTGACGGCGGCGCTCATCGCGCAGGGCGAAGATGATCACCGCCGTCCCCAGCGAGGCGAGCAAGGCCCACAGCGGCAGCAGGTCCTGGAGCGCGGCGATCATTGAAGCCCCTCCGGTGCGCCCTGCTCCAACAGCCCCAGCGCCGGCATGGCCGAGACCCCCATGGCGTAGACGATGAGCACCAGCAGCAGCGGCACCCACTCCATGATCCGCGGCACCCGTTGTGCCGGGCGCACCTCGGTGTAGCCGGCCGGCGGCGCGGCGTGGGCCACCGCCAGCACGCGGAAGGCGTAGGCGGCGGCGAGCACACTGCCGAGGATGATCACCACCGCCCACGGCCACTGCCCGCCACTGATCGCGCCGCTGAGCAGCAGCCACTTGGCCAGGAAGCCACCGCTGGGCGGCAGGGCCATGAGACTGGCGAAGGCCAGCCCCAGGGTGAGCACGGTGATCGACAGGTACGGGGTGAGCCCGCGCAGGCCCTCGAGCCGATCGTGCCCGAGGCTGTAGAGCATATTGCCGGCGGCGAGGAAGGCGGCGGACTTGGCGAAGCCATGGGCCAGGGCGTGGTAGGCCACGCCCTGCCAGGCGTGCACGGCGGCGGCCGGGATCACCACCATGGGCAGGAGCAGCAGCAGGTAGCCGAGCTGGGCGATGGTCGAGTAGGCGATGACCTGCTTGAGCCGCGGCTGGCGCAGCGCCTGCAGCGAGCCGTAGAGCACCGCCAGCGCCCCCAGGGCGCCGATCAGCCAGCCCATGTAGGTACTCAGCAGCACCGGGAAGACCCACAGCCACAGGCGCAGCACCAGGTAGAGCCCTGCCTTGGCCACCAGCGCCGAGAGCGCCGCACTGGCCGGCGCCGGGGCGTTGCTGTGCGCCGGCATCAGCCACATGTGCAGCGGGAAGACCGCCGCCTTGGCGAACAGCCCGGCGGTGATCAGCGCCGCCGCCACGGCGGTGTGGGCGTCGGCACCGACGAGCTCGCCCACCTCGCGCAGGTGCAGGGTGCCGGTGCCGCCGTAGAGCAGCGCCACGCCGAGCAGATAGGCCAGCGAGCCGAGCAGCGCCAGCAGCAGGTAGCGCATGGCCGCGCCCAGCGACGGCCGATCGCCGGCCATGGCCGCCAGCGGAGCCGCTGTGAGGGTGAGCAGCTCCAGCATGACGTAGAGGTTGAACAGGTCCGCCGAGAGGAAGGTGCCGTTGAGCGTGGCCCACTGCACCAGCCACAGCGGCCAGAAGAGCTCCGTATTGTAGCCCTTGCCGCGCAGGTAGGGCGCGGCGTAGAGCGTGACCGCCAGGCCGACCAGCGCGGTCATGCCGAGCATCAGCGCCGAGAGCCCGTCGGCGTAGAGCTCCACGCCCAGCGGCGGCTGCCAGCCGCCCAGGTGATGGACCTGCGGGCCGTTCTCCGCCACCTGGCGGACCACGTCGGCCACCGCCGCCACCGTGGCCACGGCGCCGAGCAGCGGCAGCCACGGCGCCCGGCGGGCGCGCACCAGGAAGACCGCCAGCGCGGTAAGCAGCGGCAGGAAGAAGGCCAGTGGCAGCGAGAGCGTCGCCACGGCCTACTCCTCGTCCTCGGGCAGGTGGTTGAGCCCGGTCTCGGCGTGGTAGCGGCGCGCCAGGACCAGGGCGAAGGCGGTGGCGCTGACGGCGATGACAATGCCGGTGAGCACCATGGCGTGGGGCACCGGATCGACGTAGTCCGGGTGGCGGCGGGCCAGGGCCACCAGCAGCAGGAAGACCGAATTGCCGAGGACGTTGACGGCGAGGATCCGGCGCAGCAGGTGGCGCTGGGTGATCAGCCCGTAGATGCCGATGCCCGCCAGCGCCCCGGCGATCAGGGAATAGAAGGCGGCCTGGGTCACCGCACCTCCCCGCGCAGGCCGCCAGAGCCGCTGAACAGCAGCACCAGCGGCAGCGCTATGGCCAGCGTCAGCGCCGTCTCGACGAGCAGGATCAGCTCATAGGTCCACTCGGCCGGATAGGCGAGCACCGCCGAGGCCAGGCCCGCGCCGGCCAGGCCGATGGCGCTGAACAGCACCATGCCGCCGACCAGGGCCAGGCGCTCGGCGAAGCTGGTCTCCTCGGTCGGGCGCAGCCGCCCGGTCAGGCGCAGCAGCACGCCGAGGGCGGCGAGCACGGCACCGGCCTGGAAGGCGCCGCCGGGCTGATACGCCCCGGACCAGAGCAAGTAGCCACCGGCGAGCACGGTCATCGGCGCGATGAAGGCGATCAGCGGCTGGACCAGCAGCGGCTCGCGGTGGCTGGCGCGCAGCCAGTCGCCGGGCCCGGCGTGGGTCAGGTCCTGGGCCACCACCCGGGCGGCGAGGAAGGCGACGAAGAGCACGACCACCTCGGAGAGGGTGTCGATGCTGCGGAAGTTGAGCAGCACGGCGGTGACCGGGTTCTCCACCCCGCTCGCCTCGAGCTTGGCCAGGGCCAATCGTCCGGCGGTCTGCTCCGGCGGCTCGAGGCCGACCACCGCCCAGCCGATGCCGGCGATCAGGACGCCGACGAGCACGGCCACGCCCACCGCCGCCCACGGCGGCACCGCCGGCGGGGGCGGCTCGTCGACGTCGCTGCCCTCGGGCAGCAGGGCGCGGTAGGCGGAGAGCAGCAGGGCCCCGGTGATCCCGGCGCCGATGGCCGCCTCGGCCAGGGCCAGGTCGGGGGCGGCCAGGCGCGCCCAGGTCACGGCCATGAGCAGGCCGAAGACGATGAACAGCACCACGCTGCGAAAGAGGATGCGGCTGGCGACGATCTGCCAGGCCAGCCCGAGCAGGCCACCGGCGAGCAGCAGGTCGAAGGTCCAGTCGATCACGGCGGCGTCCTCCGCGCCCCGCCGCGGGCGCGCAGCGAGAAGCGGGCGATCAGGTGCGCCGAGACGGTGGCGGCGATCAGCGCCAGCATCCAGATCAGCACCAGCTTGGCGGCCACCCAGCCGGTTTCGGCCTGCAGGATTAGGGCGGCCACCACGCAGCCCAGGCCCAGGTTGTCGGCCTTGGTCAGCGCGTGCAGGCGATCGAAGACGCCGGGGAAGCGCAGCAGTCCGACAGTGCCGGTGAGAAAGAACAGCCCGCCGAGAAGCAGGAGCCCGGCGCTGAGCGCGTCGAGCAGCGTCATCACTCCTCCCCCTTCTCGAAGCGCCGCGGCACCCGGGTGAAGGCCACGGCGATCACCGCGGCGAGGACCACGAAAAGCAGGGCCACGTCGCGCAGCGCCGGCAGGCCCATGGCCTCGGCGAGCAGCAACAGCACGGCAACAGTGGTGGTGCCGAAGAGCAGTGCGGCAAGCATACGGTCGGCAGCGGTGGGGCCGCGGTGGACGCGCCACAGCCCGGCGAGGAGGTTGAGCAACAGAAAGACGGCGAGACCCAGATAGAGCATCTGCACGGCGCTTACCTCATGCGGCGGCACCGGTGGTGGTCCCGCTCAGGCCGTAGACCGCAGCCACGCGGCGCTCCAGCCCGGCGACCTCGTCTTCGGCCTGCGGGGTGATGGCGTGAACGATGAGGATATCGCCCTCCAGATCGGCGGCCAAGGAGCCGGGGAGCAGACTCAGGGCCGCGACCAGGGCCACCCGTGGCTCGCCGGGGGGCAGCTCGACGGCGTAGCGCAGCCAGTGGCTGTGGATGGGCATGCGCGGATGCATGGCGCGGTAGGCGACATCCACGGCACCGATCAGCGAGCGCACTAGGAAGAAACCGGCAAAGCGCAGTGCCGGCAGGGGGTACCAGGGGTGGATGCGCCGGCCGGCGAAGTAGACGCCAACCCCGGCGGCGGCAAGGATCGTGGCGACGCCGAGCACGCCGCCAAGCCGCCCCTCGGCAAGGATCAGCCAGAGCAGCAGCATGACCGCCGCCGCTCGCAGGGTGCGGCCCAGCCACACCGCGGGGCCGGGCCGGGAGGCGGGGCCTGGCGCCGCCGGCGGGACCACGGGCTAACTCTCGGCGCCCTGGGCCCGGGCGCGCTCGGCGGTCTCGGCACGGCGGCGCTGCTCGGCCTCCCGGTCGCGGCCGCCATCGACCTCGCGCCAGCCCTGGCCGTGCTGGAGGATCAGGGCGGCGAGTGCATCGAGGTGATCGGGGCGGTCATTGAGCGCCGGGATGTAGGAGAGGCGCTCGCCGCCGCTCTCCTCGAAGTACTCGCGGTTCTCGCCGGCGATCTCCTCGAGGGTTTCAAGGCAGTCGGCGGAGAAGCCGGGGCAGACGACATCCAGGTGCTTGACGCCGGACCGGGCGAGTTCGGTGACCGTCTCGTCGGTGTACGGCTTGAGCCACTCCTCGTTGCCGAAGCGCGACTGGAAGGTCACATCCCAGGTGCCCGGCTCCAGGCCCAGTTCCTCGGCCACCAGTCGCGAGGTCTTCAGGCACTGGCAGTGGTACGGGTCGCCGTCGAGCAGGTAGCGCTCCGGCACGCCGTGGTAGGAGAAGAGCAGCCGCTCGCCGCGCCCCTCGCGCTCCCAGTGCTCGCGGATCGAGCGGGCCAGGGCCTGGATGTAGACCGGCTCGTCGTGGTATTGACCGACCATGCGCAGTTCCGGCACCCACCGCCAGCCCATCAGCTCGCGCGCCACAGCGTCGAAGGTGGAGCCGGTGGTGGAGGCGGAGTACTGCGGGTAGAGCGGCAGTACCAGGATCCGCCGCGCCCCGGACTCGCGCAGCCGGCGCAGGGCCGCCGGGATGGACGGGTTGCCGTAGCGCATGCCCAGCTCCACGACGAAGGGGCCGCGATCGTTCATCGCCTGCAGGCGCTGGCGGATGCCGGCCGCCTGGCGCTGACCGATGCTCAGCAGCGGCGAGCCGTCCTCCTCCCACACCTCGCTGTAGGCGGCCGCGGACTTCTTGGGGCGGGTGCGCAGCACGATGCCGTAGAGGATCGGCCACCAGCGCCAGCGCGGGATCTCAATGACCCGCGGATCCGAGAGGAACTGGCGCAGATAGCGGCGCAGGGCCGGTTCCGTCGGCTCGTCCGGGGTGCCCAGGTTGGCGACCAGGACCCCCACGGCGTGCGCTTCATCGTGCTGGAACGTGCTCTTCGCGGAATAGAGTTTCATAGGGCCCGGAGCATATCAGGAGCGGGCTTACGTTGGGGAGTTCAGCGACGGCCGGATGGGGCGAAACTTCCTTACAGTCTGCATATCTGTCATCAATCAGCCGCCGATCCGAGGCTGACCCGGACACCGCCGGCCGGGTAGACTGCGCGTCACACGTAGGCAACCGTCTGGATCAAGGCAATGAGCAACAAGACCCGTGTACTCTTCCTGTCCAACAGCAACGCCTGCCGCTCGCAGATGGCCGAGGGCTTTGCCGAGAACCTGGCCGGCCATCTGATCGAGCCCTGCTCGGCGGGGATCGCGCCGGCGCAGGAGCTCGACCCGCGGGCGGCCAAGGTGATGAGCGAGGACTGGACGGACATCTCGTCCAAGGCGCCGAAGGCGCTGGACCCGGCGGTGCTTGAGCAGGTGGACATGGTGATCACCCTCTCCGAGGAGGCGCAGGAGGCCTGCCCGGAGCTGCCCAAGGGTGTGGAACACCGCCACTGGCCGACCAACGACCCGGCGCAGGCCGGCGCCGACGACGATACGCAGGCGATGAACGCCTACCGTGATGCGCAAGACGAGATCAAGGAGAACATCCTGTTCCTGCTTAACGAGGTGCGCGGCGGGATCGACGAGTTCGAGATCTAAGATCCCGCTGCCCTGCCCCGGCGGCCGGCTCAGCCGTCCTGTAGACGGCTGAGGGCCTCTCGGGCGCGCTCGCCGTAGAAGCCTTCGGCGCTGGCCGCCTTCTCGTAGTTGGCGATGGCGGCGTCGCGGGCGCCGTCGGCCTCGGCCATCTCTCCAAGCGCCAGGTGGGCCGGTGCGGTGGGCAGCAGGCGGGCCGAGCGGACCAGATCCTCGCGGGCGCGCTCGTCGTCGCCGCGGACCCGGTGCAGCAGGCCGCGGTCGAGGTGGTAGCTGAAATAGCCGTCGTTGCGCTCGATGGCGGCGTCGAAGGCGGTGATGGCCTGGTCCTTCTCGCCGAGACGGGCCAGGGCCTGGCCGCGCACGGCGTGGAAGGCGGCCTCTTCGGGATAGGCGTCGATGGCGGCGTCGGCCAGCTCCAGGGCCCGGCGGGGCTCTTTGGCACGCAGGGCCTGCTGCGCCTCGTCGTGCCGGGCGTAGGCCTCGCTGTTCTCCTCGAGCACGCGGATGTGCCGGGCGTAGCGCTCCCCGCCCAGGGTCCAGTCCTCGCCGCCGAGTTCCTCGCGCAGGGCGCGAGCGGTCTCGCGGTTGGCCTGGACGCGCTCCCGGGACGGCGGATGGCTGGCAAAGAGCCCCTCAAGCCAGGAGGGCTCCCGGTCGCCGGCCAGGCGCACGAACTTCTCCTGCAGGGTGACGGCGGCCTCGGGGTCGTAGCCGGCCTTGGCCATGTAGCGGGTGCCGTAGTAATCCGCCTCGAGCTCGGCCTCGCGGGAGTAGCGCTGGCTGATCAGCCCCACGCCGACGCTGGCCCCGGCGACCAGCAGTCCGGAGAAATCGTGGTCCTGGGTAGCCAGGCCGACGGCGGCGACGCCGGCCTGCATGATCATGCCGCGCTCGACGCGCTGGGCACCGTGACGGGCGGCGGAATGGACGATCTCGTGGCCAAGCACGGCGGCCAGCTCGGCTTCATTCTCCATTTCGGTAAGCAGGCCGCGGTTGATGGCGATCTTGCCACCGGGCAGGGCCCAGGCGTTGGGGGTGCCGTCGTTGAGGACGACAAACTCATAGGGCAACCCGGGGCGGTGGCTCTCGGCGGCGACGCGCTGGCCGACCTCGTCGACGTAGGCGACCAGCTCCGAGTCGGCGTTGTAGCGACCGCCCATGCTCTGGAGGGTGGGCTCGTAGTGCTGCTCGCCCATGGCGATCTCCTCGCTCTCGGAGATCAGCCGGAACTCCCGCTCACCGGTGACCGGGTTGACGCCGCAGCCGGACAAGCCCAGCGCCAGCAGCGCCACCGGAATCAGCCATCGCCAGACCTGTCTGCCCTGCATCTTTCCTCCCCTGCCGGGCTGCCGCCGCCCGGATCGTCGCTCCGGATCCGTGGTTCCGTTGTCGGACCTCCTCGACTATAGCGCACCCGCGTCCCGGGCCTCGCGCAACTGCGTGGCGTTGATCAGGAAGACACCGAAGCCGCCGCGCTCGAGCTCCACCCAGGTCAGCGGCAGGTGGCCGAAGGCCTCGGCAACGGCTTCCTCGGAGTCGCCCACCTCGACCACCAGCAGGCCGTCTTCGGTGAGCCGATCCGGGGCACCGCTGAGGATGCGGCGAACCACGTCGAGGCCGTCCTCGCCGGCGGCCAGGGCGTGGTGCGGCTCGTGGCGGTATTCGGCAGGCAGCGCGGCCATGGCCGGGGCATCCACGTAGGGGGGGTTGGTGACGATGAGCTGGTAACGCTGCTGCGGCAGGCCTTCGTAGACGTCGGACTGGATCAGGGCGACGCGCTCGTCCAGGTCGTGGCGGTGGACGTTGACCGCGGCCACCTCGAGGGCGTCGGCGTCGATGTCGGTGGCGTCGATGGCGGCGCCGGGGAAGGCGTAGGCGCAGGCGACGGCGATGCACCCGGAGCCGGTGCCGATCTCCAGCACGCGCTCGACGGCGTCCGGATCCAGCCAGGGCTGAAAGCCGCGCTCGACGAGTTCGGCAATCGGCGAGCGGGGCACCAGCACGCGCTGGTCGATGTAGAACGGCAATCCGGCAAAGAAGGTCTCGTGGGTGATGTAGGGCAGCGGCAGGCGCTCCTGGATACGCCGACGCACCCGGGCCATGACCGCCTCGCGCTCGCCGCGGGTCAGGCGCGCGCCCCAGTAGAGGTCGGGCAGGTCCGCCGGGAGGTGCAGCGCGTGCAGGGCCAGCGCAGCGGCCTCGTCGATGGCGTTGTCGGTGCCGTGGCCGTAGACCAGCCCGGCCTCGTTGAAGCGGCTGGCGGCGTAGCGGACGATGTCGCGCAGGGTCTCGAGACCCTCCGGGGCGTGGTCGATGGGCTCCACGGTGTTCCTCCCTTGGCGTTTGCGCTTCGGTTATGATGGCCGGTTACGGTGCCACTGCCCAGCGATCGATGCACGCGCTGTCGCGCGCTGGAACGGCTTGCGATTTTGGATCCGGGAGCGCCCATGCCGGCAAACCGTCCGCAACGAACCACCCGGCCCCTGCTCGGGGCCCTGCTGGCCGTCCTCTCGGTGCTGGCGGCGGTGATCGGCGTCGGCCTCGCCGCCACCGCCCTGCGCCCGGATCCGGGGGTGCCGGACATCCAGGGCACCTACCTGGAGGATGGCCGGCCCATCGCCGATTTCGTGCTCGAAGACCAGGACGGGAAGCGCTTTTCGTCCACCGACCTCCACGGCAAGTGGACGGTGCTGACCTTCGGGCACACCGAATCCCCGACCACCTGGGAGAACCTGGCGCTGCTGCACAGCGCCCGCGAGCAGCTGGCGCACACGCGGATGAGCGCGCGGCTGCAGGTGGCGCTGGTCAGCGTCAATCCCGATGACGGCCCGGACGAGCTGGCCGACTACGTGGGCCGCTATCCGGCCGCGTTCCACGGCATCAGTGGACCGGTGGCGCGGGTCCGCGAGCTTGCCGGCAGCGTCGGGGTGCGCTACATGGCGCCCAACGGCGGCAACGTGGACGACGGCTTCCACATCCAGCCGGAGGGAGCGCTGCTGGTGATCAACCCCCGCGGCAAGCTGGTGGCGCTGCTGATGCCCCCGCACCACCCGGAGCTGATCGCTCGGGATCTGTTCCGGCTGATGGAGCGCGAACGCGGCGGTTTCCTGCGCAACCTGCTAGAGAGCGTCCGCGAGCGGGTCCGCGAATGAGCGCCGAGCCCGCCGCCCATCTTGCCGACCGGGTCCGCGCCTTCGGGCACCGGTTGCTGCCCACGCGGCTGCTCTCCCGGGTGACCTGGCATGTGGCGCGCTCCCCGCGCCCCTGGCTGAAGAACCGCCTGAATCGCTTCCTGGTCCAGCGCTACGGGCTGGATCTGAGCGAGGCCGAGCACGCCAACCCGTGTGCCTACCCCACCTTCAATGCCCTCTTCACCCGGGCGCTGCGCCCGGGGGCGCGGCCGCTGCCCGAGGATCCGCAGGCGCTGGTCAGCCCCTGCGACGGGACGGTGAGCGCGGTGGGGCATCTGCGCGGCGAGCAGCTGATCCAGGCCAAGGGGATCGAGTACCCCCTGAGTACGCTGCTTGGCGGGCTGGATGCCACACCGCTGCGCGATGGGGCGTTCGTGACGATTTATCTGTCGCCGCGGGATTATCACCGCTTTCATGCGCCGCTGGCCGGGCGTCTGTGTGCCGAGCGGCATGTGCCGGGGCGCCTGCTGACGGTTGCCCCCTGTGCGGTGCGCGCCATCCGCGGGCTGTTCCTGCGCAATGAGCGGCATGTGACGCTCTGGGAGACGGCGGTGGGGCCGGTGGCGGTGGTCCCGGTGGGGGCGGTGAATGTGGGCAGTATTGAGACGGTCTGGGGGGGGGCGGTGGCGGATGCGCCGGGGTTGAGTCGGGATTACGCGCCGGGTGCCGGGGTGTTTTTGGATCGCGGTGAGGAGTTGGGGCGGTTCAATCTGGGTTCGACGGTGATTCTGGTGTTGCCGCGGGGGGCGGTGCGTTGGGCCGATGGTCTGGTGTCGGGGCAATCGGTGCGGATGGGGGAGGTTTTGGGGCGTCTTTAGGGTCGGGGCTCGATCGTGGGGTGGCTCGGTTGGCGGTTGGAGTCCGATCGTGGGGCGGCTCGATTGGCGGCCGGAGCTCGATCGTGGGGCGGCGCGTTAACCGGCGGGTGC
>NZ_JAJNRD010000017.1:0-55803 GCF_022228055.1 Halorhodospira sp. 9621 | reverse complement strand
CCAGAAAGGCGCCCCGAACCCCGGCCGCCCCAAGGCGCTTCGGCTGTCGGCGACGCTTCCCCTATCGCTCCCGGTAGGGGGTGTGGCCATCGAGGATCTCGATCGCCTCGGCGACCTGCTCGCGTTCGCGGGTGAGGAAGTCGGCCACTGCGTCGCGCAGCCCGGGGTGGGCGATCCAGTGGGCGGCGTAGGTCGGTACCGGGGCGTAACCCCGCTGGAGCTTATGCTCGCCCTGGACGCCCGCCTCGACCCGCGGCAGGCCGGCCGCGATGGCCCGCTCGATGGCCTGGTAGTAACAGAGTTCGAAGTGCAGGTACGGGACCCGCTCGCGGACGTCCAGCCGGCAGCCCCAGTTGCGCCCGTAGAGCGCCTCGGTGCCGAAAAGGTGCAGCGCACCGGCGATCCATGCCCCGTCCAGGCGCGCCATGACCCAGAGGGTGCGGTCACCGAGCCGTGCGGCCAGCTCGTCGAAGAAGCGGCGTGTCAGGTACCCCGGGCCAAGCTTTTGCCAGCAAGTTTGCTGATAGAGCCGGTCAAAGGCGTCCAGATGCTCGGCACCGACCTCGTCGCCGCTCAGCGCGTGGATCTCCACCCCGCTCGCCGCCAAGGCGCGGCGCTCGCGGCGGATCTCCTTGCGCCGACGTTGGCTGAGGTGGGCGAGGAAATCCTCGAAGTCCCGGTAGCCCGCGTTGTGCCAGTGGTACTGGTGGGCAGTCCGCTGGAGCCAGCCGAACTCGCCGAGAACCTCCCACTCCTCGCGCCGCGGGAAGGTGATATGCACCGAGGAGAGGCCGAGTTCGGCGCAGATCTGTGTCAGCTCACCGGCCAGGGCACGGCGGATGGCTTCCGGTTCCGCGGCATCGGGGTGAACGGCCAGACGCGGCCCGGTGACCGGGGTGAAGGGAACAGCAACCTGGAGCTTGGGATAGTAACGGCCGCCGGCGCGCTCGAAGGCGTCGGCCCACCCCCAATCGAAGATGAACTCGCCGAAGGAGTGGTCTTTGATGTAAGCCGGACAAACGCCTTGTGCGGTCCCGCCGGGGCCGCGGGCCAACAGATGGCAGGGCTGCCACCCGGTGGCGGTGGTGGCCGAACCGCTGCGCTCCAGGGCGGCCAAGTAGCCGTAGCTCGTGAACGGGTCCTGTTCCCCGGCGCAGGCATCCCACTCAGCCGCCGGGACCTGCTCGATGCTCGCAAGGCGCTCGATGGCGATCACCCGTTGTTCCCTCATCCTCCCGATCGGCCCGGGGTCCGCCCGTCTGTCTGGGTGGTCAACGTAACTCTCGGCCATGATGGGCGTTCGAAGCCGCATGATCGGCGCACCCGCGCTGGGGGATTCCCGGCCTTCCGCATGCGGGGTGGCACGACAGCCGAAGCGCCTTGGGGCGGGCACCGAACGCGCGGGCACCGTCAGCCCTCGGCCCGCCTCACCCCTCGTGGGGCTCGCGAATCAGCCAAGTCCCCGCCAGACGATCGTGCAACGCCCGATGCTCCGCATCGAACAGCGCCCAAACGAAGCCCAGACCCAGCAGCGCCCAGGACAGCCCCGCGGCCACAAAACGCGCGCTCGCCTGACCCAGCGTCGGCGGCACCCCCTCGGCGTTCACCACCCGCAGCCGCCACGCCAGCATTCCCAGCGTCCGGCCGCCACGGGTCCAGAAGAGCACGAAGAAGAGATAGACCAGCGCCAGCAGATAGACCTGATAGGCGACCGACAGCCAAGTGCCCGGCGCCGGCGCCTCACCCCCCGAAACCGGCAGGAAGACCGCACTGCCGAGGAAGATGATCGAGACGACGAGCAGCAGGTCGTAGAGGAGTGCCCCGATTCGCAGGCCGAAGGCGGAGAAGACACGGCCGCCGCGTAGGACTCGGCTGGGGGCGTCAAGGGCGGTCTTGCTCACGTCGGGATTCCCGGCAGCAGGCGCGCGGACCCGGGAGGCCGCTGCGCGGCTCAAGAAGAGAGGAGTAAGGTGGCGCTCCCAAGGGGATTCGAACCCCTGTTTCCGCCTTGAGAGGGCGGCGTCCTAACCGCTAGACGATGGGAGCGCTGTCTCGTCCTGTACGGCTCAACCGTCAGCAACGAGGGTGGTATTATAACGATCTTCGTCACTCACACAAGGGTGGTTAGCCATTACGTCCGACAATGGTCTCCAACTTCAACGGCTGGCCGAAGCCGAGCCAACCATCATCCCCCGGGATGCGCACAGCATCTCGCGCGCGGACATCAGCGATAACGCCCTGAAAGTCCTTTACCGTCTGCGCAACGCCGGCTACCAGGCCTACATGGTCGGTGGCGGGGTGCGCGACCTCTCGCTCGGCCGCGAGCCCAAGGACTTCGATGTGGCCACCGACGCCCGGCCCGAGGAAGTGCGCAGGCTCTTCCGCAACTGTCGGCTCATCGGCCGGCGCTTCCGCCTGGCTCACGTCCACTTCGGCGCCGAGATCATCGAGGTGGCCACTTTCCGCGCCCTGCATCCGCCGGAGGACGGCGATGGCGACGGCGATGGCGATGGTGCCGACGGCGAGCGGGTGATCGAGAACGGCCGCATTGTCCGTGACAACGTCTACGGCACATTGGCCGAGGATGCCCTGCGCCGCGATTTCACCGTCAACGCCCTCTACTACAACATCGACGACTTCTCCGTGGTCGATCACGCCGGCGGCATGGACGATCTGGAGGCCGGGGTCATCCGGTTGATCGGCGATCCGCGCGAGCGCTACCAGGAGGACCCGGTGCGCATGCTGCGTGCCGTGCGTTTCGCCCTGAAGCTCGGCTTCCGCATCCATCCGGAGACGGCGGCGCCGATGCACGAGATGGCCGGCAGCGTGGCCGACATGCCTCCGGCGCGGCTCTTCGACGAGGCGCTGAAGCTGTTCATGTCCGGCGACGCGCTGGATGCCTTCGAGATGCTGCGCCACTATGGGCTGTTCGATTCGCTGCTGCCGCTGACCGCCGAGGCGCTGGAGGATGAGGGCAACGAGCAGTGGGTGCCGTTCATCGCCGCGGCGCTGCGCAATACCGACGAGCGCATCGGCGCCGACAAGCCGGTGACCCCGGCCTTCCTGTTTGCGGCGCTGCTCTGGCCGGCGGTCCGTCGGCGCGAGGCCGATCTGGTCGAGGCCGGCGAGGCGCCGATCCCGGCGCTGCAGCAGGCGGCCGCCGAGGTGCAGGCCATGCAGCAGGCGCGCATCGCGCTGCCCAAGCGTTTCAGCATCCCCATGCGCGAGATCTGGACCCTGCAGCCGCGTTTCGCGCGGCGCGGTGGCAAGCGGGCACAGCGGCTGCTCGGGCATCCGCGCTTCCGCGCCGCTTACGACTTCCTCGAGCTGCGCGCCGGGGCGGGTGACGCCCCCGCCGAGCTGGCGCAGTGGTGGCGCGAGTTCCAGGAGCAGCCCGAGCGCCCGCCCTCGCAGAAGAAGAAGAGCAGCCGCGGTGGGCGGCGCCGGCGCGGCGGCCGGGGCCGTGGCAAGGGCAATGGCGAGGGTGGCGGGAATGGCACCGCGGCGTCGACCCCGGAGGAGTCGGCGGAATGAGCACGGCCATCACGGCCTACGTCGGCCTGGGCAGTAACCTCGAGCAGCCGCGCCGGCAGGTCGAGCGGGCGGTGGTGCGCCTGGATCTGCTCGCCGACTGCCGGGTCCAGGCCGTCTCCAGCCTCTACCGCAACCCGGCGCTGCAGGCGCCGGGCGTGCCGGCACAGCCCGATTTCATCAACGCCGTGGCGGCGCTGGAGACGCGGCTGGGCCCGCTGGCCTTGCTCGACGCCCTGCTCGGCATTGAGGCCGCGCAGCAGCGGCGGCGCGACGGGGTGCGCTGGGGGCCGCGGACCCTGGATCTGGACCTGCTGCTCTACGGTCAGATGCAGGTGGAGGAGCCGCGGCTGCAGGTGCCGCATCCGGAGCTGGCCCGGCGGCCGTTCGTGGTCCATCCGCTGCTTGAGATCGCCCCCGGGGTTCGCTTGCCCGGCGCCGGGGCGCTGGCCGACGCCGCCGCGGCGCTCGGCGTCGATGCCCTGGAGCGGGTTGGCGCCGTGGCCGGCTTCGAGCACCGGTCGCTGCAGGAACCGGCCTGAAGGCTGGACGCGTTACGGCGATGGGTACTTCAATCGGGAGCCAGTGGCGCTGTACTCTGTCCCACCTTTCTCAAGCCGAGGTTGACTCCCATGTCCAGCGGTGATCGCAAGCACGCCTCCGGCGGGGCCGTGACGGTCTCCCGCATGCGCGCGATGAAGCGCGAGGGCCGGCCCCTGGTCTGTCTGACGGCCTACGACTACGGCTTCGCGGCCGCCTGCGAGCGCGCCGGGGTGGATCTGCTGCTCATCGGCGACTCCCTCGGCATGGTCGTCCAGGGTCACGAGACCACCCTGCCGGTAACCGTGGACGACATCGTCTACCACACCTGCTGCGTGGCACGGGCCTGCCAGCGGGCGCTGGTGGTGGCGGATCTGCCCTTCATGAGCCATACCGACGTGGAGCAGGGGCTGCACAACGCCGGGCGTCTGATGAAGGAGGGCGGGGCGCAAATGGTCAAGCTCGAGGGCGGTGCCGAGCAGGCAGCGCTGGTCGAGCGCCTGGCCGTGAACGGGATCCCGGTCTGCGGCCACTTGGGGCTGAAGCCGCAGCAGGTCCATAAGCTCGGCGGCTACCGGGTGCAGGGGCGCGAGCAGGCCGACGCCGAGCGCATGGAGGCCGATGCCCGGGCGCTGGAGGCGGCCGGGGCCGATCTGCTCATCCTCGAGTGCGTGCCCACCCCCCTGGCGCGGCAGCTCAGCGAGCAGCTGAGCATCCCCGTGGTGGGTATCGGCGCCGGCGGCGGCTGCGATGGGCAGATCCTGGTGCTCCACGACGTGCTCGGCGTCACCGAGCAGCCGCCGCGCTTCGCCCGGGCCTTCGGTGCCGAGACGGGGAGTGTGCAGGCGGCGCTGGCCGCCTACGCGGCGGCGGTGCGCGACGGCACCTTTCCAGGGCCAGAGCACGGGTTCGAGGCTTGAAGCGGGTCACCGAACGCAACGCCATGCGCGAGCTCTCGCGCGCCTGGCGCGGGCGCGGCGAGCGCGTCGGGCTGGTGCCGACCATGGGCAACCTCCATCGCGGCCACCTGGAGCTGGTCGACCGCCTGGCCGGGTGCGTGGACCGGCTGGTGGTGTCGATCTTCGTCAATCCGCTGCAGTTCGGCCCCGGGGAGGACTACGACGCCTACCCGCGCACGCTGGACGCCGATCTGGCCGCCCTGCAGGGGCGCGGCGTGGACGCCGTCTTCGCGCCCACCGCGCGGGAGATGTACCCCGGCGTCGAGCCGCCCTGGACCGGGGTCGACGTGCCGGCATTGACGCAGACCCTGTGCGGGGCGGCCCGGCCGGGCCACTTCGCCGGGGTGGCGGTGGTGGTGATCAAGCTGCTCAACATCGTCGAGCCGGATGCGGCGGCCTTCGGGCGCAAGGATTACCAGCAGCTGCAGGTGGTGCGCCGGGTGGTGGCCGATCTGGATCTGCCGGTGGAGATCGTCGAGGTGCCCGTCGTCCGCGAGGACGACGGTCTGGCGCTGAGTTCACGCAACGGCTACTTGGATGCGGAGCAGCGTCGGCGGGCGCCGGCGCTCTACGTCACGCTCCGCGAGTTGGCGGCGGCCCTGGAGGCCGGGCGGCGGGACTGGCAGCAGCTCGAAGCCGAGGCCTGCCGGCGGCTGGAGGCGGCGGGGTTCGACGCCGCCGAGTACGTAGCGGTCCGCCGCTGCGATGATCTGGCCGAGCCGCGCGGGGATGAGCCGCGGCTGGTGTGCCTGGGGGCGGCGCGCCTGGGTACGGCGCGGCTGATCGACAACGTCGAGGCGCGATTGAACCGGTAACCGAGGGCGTGCATAATCGCTGAGCTGCCGATTGTGCAGGTGCACATGACCGGTTCTTCATCAATCGGATCGGCATGTGATTTCGCGGCATAGAGGTTTGAGCCATGCAACTGAACATGCTCAAGGGCAAGCTGCATCAGGCCCGCGTCACGCAGACCGAGCTCGAGTACGAGGGCTCCTGCGCCATTGATCTGGACCTGTTGGAAGCAGTCGGCATCCACGAGTACGAGCAGATCCACGTCTACAACATCGAGAACGGCGAGCGCTTTGTGACCTACGCCATCATCGGTGAGCGGGGCTCGCGGATGATCTCCATGAACGGGGCGGCGGCCCACAAGTGCAGCGAGGGTGATCGGGTGATCATCTGCGCCTACGCCGGTGTCCCGGAGTCGGAGCTGGGCGAGTTCCAGCCCCTTCTGGCTTATCTCGATGCGGACAACCGCATTACCCAGCGGCGCGGCAGCATCCCGCTGCAGGTCGCCTAGTCCGTCCCCCGCGGCGTGGCTCCGTGCCGCGCTAGGGCCCACCGCACGTGTTCCCGTACCAGGGCCGAGGGGTGGTTGAGCCGCTGTCCGAGCGCCTCGACCACCTCGGGCGTGGGTGCGGCGTTGCCCAGTGCCACCGCCAGGTTGCGCAGCCATCGCTCGTGGCCGATCCGCCGGATGGCGGAGCCCGCCGTGCGCTCGAGGAAGGTGGCCTCGTCCCAGTTGAACAGCGCCACCAGATCCGCGTCGTCCAGACCGTGGCGGGGCTGGAAATCGTCCTCGGCGGTGGGGTGGGCGTAACGATTCCAGGGGCAGACCAGCTGACAGTCGTCGCAGCCGAAGATGCGGTTGCCCATGGCCGGGCGCAGGGGCTCGGGGATCGAGCCCGGATGCTCGATGGTCAGATAAGAGATGCAGCGGCGCGCGTCGAGCTGGTAGGGGCCGGTGAAGGCGTTCGTCGGGCAGGCGCGCAGGCAGCGTCGGCAGCTGCCGCAATGCGCGCGGACCGGATCGTCCGTGGGCAGCGGCAGGTCCGTGAATAGCTCGCCGAGGAAGAAGTACGACCCGGCGTGGCGATTGAGCAGCATGGTGTTCTTGCCGATCCAGCCCAGCCCGGCCTCGCGAGCCAGCGCGCGCTCGAGGACCGGGGCGCTGTCGACGAAGGCGCGGTAGCCGAAGGGGCCGATGGTGGACTGGATGCGTTCGGCGAGTCGCTGCAGCCGCCGTCGCATCAGCTTGTGGTAGTCGCGGCCCAGGCTGTAGCGGGTGATGAAGGCGCGTTGGCGGGCCTCAAGCACGGCGCGGGGCTCCGCCGCCCGATCCGGGGTGTAGTCCATGCGCACCACGACCACCGAACGGGTCCCGGGGACCAGCTGCCGGGGCCGCGCCCGCTTGCGCCCGTGGCGGCCCATGAAGCCCATTTCGCCCTGGTGACCAGCCTGCAGCCAGCGGATCAGGCGCGCTTCGTCCTGCGCCAGCTCGGTGCCGGCGATGCCGCAGGCCGAGAAGCCCAACTCGGCGGCCCAGGTGCGGATGGAGCCGGCGAGGGCGGCGGACTGGAGTGCGGTCGGTTCAGCGTCGGGCATAGACCGTTCAGAATGGAGCGTTCCGGGGCCGGGGGGAACCCCCCCCGCCGTGCGCGTTCGACCTGGAGGCGAGCAGAACCCCATGCGTGAGCTCTACACCCCCGACCAAGTGGCCCGCCTGGATCAGGCGGCCATCCGTGCCGGTATCGCCGGCGAGGTGCTCATGGACCGTGCCGGCCGGCGGCTCTGGCAGGAGATGCGCCAGCGTTGGCCGGGGGCAGGGCGGTTGGCCGTGGTCTGCGGCGGCGGCAACAACGGTGGTGACGGATACGTGGTGGCCCGTCTGGCCGGCCGGGCCGGGCTGGCGGTGGAGGTCCTCTACCTGGTGCCGCCGGAGCGGCTGAGCGGGGATGCGGCCCGCCACGCGCAGCGTTACCTAGACGGGGGCGGGATCTGTCGACCGTTCGAGCCCGAGGCCCTGGACGGGGTCGACGTGATCGTCGACGCGCTGCTCGGCACCGGGCTGGATCGGCCGGTGAGCGGGGCGTTCGCCGAGGCGGTGACGGCCGTCAATGCCACCCCCGCGCCGGTGGCGTCGGTGGATATCCCCTCCGGCATCCACGGGCGCACCGGGGCCGAGATGGGGGTCGCGGTCCGGGCGCAGCTTACCGCGACCTTCGTCGCCCGCAAGAGTGGGCTGTTCACCGGTCGCGGCCCGGCCTGCGCCGGGGCGGTGGTCTTCGACGATCTCGGTACGGCGACGTGGACCGCCGGCGCGGAGTTGCCCCATGCGTGGCAGGCGACACCGGCGGATGTCGGCGCGTTGCTGCCGCCCCGGCCGCGGGATGCGCACAAGGGGCAGCAGGGGCATGTGCTGGTGGTCGGCGGGGATCGCGGTATGGCCGGTGCGGTGCGCCTGGCCACCGAGGCGGCGGGGCGCAGCGGCGCCGGGCTGGTGAGCGTGGCGACGCGCCCGGAGCACGTGCCGGCGGTGGTGGGTCCGTGTCCGGCGGTCATGGCCCACGGCATCGATCGTGCCGAGGAGCTGGCGCCGCTGCTCAGCCGCGCCAGCGTGGTCGCCCTGGGTCCGGGGCTGGGCCAGGGGGCCTGGGGGCGTGCGATGTGGGCGGCTTGCCGGGATGTGGCCCGCCCCCGCGTGGTCGATGCGGACGGGCTCAACCTGCTCGCCGCCGACGGGCGGCCGCTGGCCGACGCTGTGCTGACGCCGCACCCCGGTGAAGCGGCGCGGTTGCTCGGCGCCGACTGGGACACCACGGCGATCGCCGCTGACCGCTTCGCCGCCGTGCGCGAGCTGGCCTCGGGGTGGCAGGCGGTGGCCCTGCTCAAGGGGGCGGGGACCCTGGTCGACGACGGTCGAGCGCGCTATCTGGCCAGCGCCGGGACGCCGGGGATGGCCAGCGGCGGCATGGGGGATGTGCTCACCGGGGTGGTGGCCGGGCTGTGGGCCCAGTGTCCGGGGGGCGATCGGGCCCGTATGGCGGCGGTGGCGGCCCACGTCCACGGCCGGGCCGGGGAGCGGGCCGCTGCGGCTCTGGGCGGTGAGCGCGGCCTGCTCGCCAGCGACCTGCTCGGCTGGTTGCCGGCGGTTCTCGCCGAGGGGGAGGCGGCGGCGTGAGCATGTGGCAGTGTGATCTCGCCGACGCCGCGGCCACCGAAGCCCTGGGGGCGGCGCTGGCCGCGGTGCTCCCCGAGGGGTTGGTCTACCTGCACGGCGACCTGGGAGCGGGCAAGACCACCCTGGCCCGCGGGTTGCTGCGCGCCCGCGGGGTGGCCGGCCCGGTGCGCAGCCCCACGTACACGCTGCTCGAGCCCTACGCCACGGCCGCCGGGTCCGTCCTACACCTGGATCTTTACCGTCTGGCCGACCCCGAGGAGCTTTACTTCCTGGGCGTCGAGGAGATCGAGGCGACGGGGACGCTGGCGCTGGTCGAGTGGCCGGGGCGCGGCGCCGGGGTGCTGCCGCCCGCGGATCTATCGGTGACGTTGGGGTACGTCGGCGCCGCACGGCGTGCGACGGTCCGCGCCGAGACGGCGCGAGGCCGCGGAGCGGTGGCGGCGCTGGATTCAGGTAGCGCTTGAGTTTTGCTCCTTATCTTCTCGTCTATCGGGAAAAAACCCTTGAAGCCGGCCGGCGCCCGGCATAGCCTTGAGAGGCAGCAACGGGCGATCGCGAGGTGCGAGGAGGAGCGTTGAGGCGGGGCTATAGCCTGGCATGGATCGGGCTGCTGATCGGGCTGCTGGCGGCCCATGCGGCGCCGGCCGCGACTATCGACAATGTGCGGCTTTCCGATGAGGACGACCGCACCCGGGTGGTCTTCGACCTGGATCAGGTGCCGGAGCATCGGGTTTTCACCCTGCCGGATCCGCACCGGGTGGTGATCGACTTCGAAGGCGTCGAGCTCGGTGCCGCTGATCTGCCGCGGGGCGGGGTGCTCGATGGAATCCGCACCGGCCGGCAGGAAGGCGGCGGGCTGCGCGTGGTCCTCGACGTCAGCCGCGAGGTGGAGGCGCGCAGCTTCGTGATCGGCGGCGGCGACGACGGCGGCCAGCGCCTGGTGGTGGATCTGGGCGGCAAGCAGGGCGAGCGCCGGCAGGCGGTGCGCTCCGCCTCGGAGCGCGAGACACGCGAGGTGATCGTCGCCATCGACGCTGGCCACGGCGGGGTCGACCCCGGCGCCATCGGCCCCGACGGGACCTTCGAGAAGGATGTGGTCCTGGAGGTTTCCCGCCAGCTCTACGACCTGATGAAGGAGGCCCAGGGCCTGCGGCCGCTGATGGTTCGCGAGGGCGATTACTACATGAACCTGCGCGACCGCACCCGGGTCGCCCGGGAGGGCAACGCCGACATCTTCCTCTCCATTCACGCTGATGGGGCGGAGAATCCCAACGTTAAGGGCGCCTCGGTCTACGCGCTGTCCCTGGACGGGGCCACCTCGGAGCAGGCGCGGGTGCTGGCGCGGCGGGAGAATGCGGCCGACTTCATCGGTGGGGTCTCGCTGGAGGACAAGGACGACACCGTGGCCTCGGTGCTGGTGGACCTCTCCCGGGGGCACACGATTGAGGCGAGCCTGGAGATGGGTGAGTACCTGCTGCCCCAGCTCGACCGCCACGCGGATCTGCTGCGCAACCGCGTCGACCAGGCCGGTTTTGCCGTGCTCAAGTCCCTGGACATGCCCTCGCTGCTCATCGAGCTGGGCTTTCTGACCAACCCCGAGGAGGAGCGCCGGCTGAACACCCGCAGCTATCAGCGTGACCTGGCCGAGGGGATCGTCGCCGGCGTACGCGAGTACGCCGAGCGCCACATCCTCCCTGAGCTGCGCATGGCCGATGCAGGCCAGAACGGCCAGCGCGAGCACGAGGTTCAGCGCGGTGAGAACCTGTCGGTGATTGCGCAGCGGTACGAGGTCAGCACCGAGCGCCTGCGCGAGGTCAACGACCTCTCCGGGGATCAGATCCGCGCTGGCAGCACACTGGTGATCCCTTAGAATGCGCGCATGAGTACGCGCGGCATTCACCCCCTGCCGGATAATCTGATCGACCAGATCGCCGCGGGCGAGGTGGTCGAGCGCCCCGGGTCGGTGGTCAAGGAGCTGGTCGAGAACAGCCTTGACGCCGGCGCCGGGCGCATCGAGGTGCAGATCGAGCGCGGCGGCAAGCAGCGTATCCGCATCGCCGACGACGGCGGCGGCATCCCGCCCGGGGAGCTGGAGCTGGCCCTGCGTCGGCACGCGACCAGCAAGCTCACCGGCCTCGAGGAGCTGGAGCGGATCGCCAGCCTCGGGTTCCGCGGCGAGGCGCTGCCGAGTATCGCCGCCGTTTCGCGGCTGACCCTGGCCTCGCGCACCGCCGACGACGAGCTCGGTTATCAGCTGCGGTGCGACGGCGGGGCGCTGGGCGCGCCGGAGCCGGTGGCCCAGCCGCCGGGGACCACCGTCACCGTCGATGATCTCTTCTACAACACCCCGGGGCGGCGCAAGTTCCTGCGCACCGAGCGAACCGAGCTTTACCACGTCCAGGAGGCGCTGCGCCGGTTGGCGCTGAGCCGGTTCGATGTCGGTTTCTCGCTCGCCCACCAGGGGCGGCGGCTGTGGTCGGTGGCCCCGGCGGTCAGTGAGACGGAGCGCCACGAGCGCCTTGCCGAGCTGCTGGGGCGTGCCTTCGCCGATCACGCCCTGGCGGTGGAGCTGGAGGGCGCCGGGCTGCAACTCAGCGGCTGGCTGGGGCTGCCCACCGCGGCGCGGCGCCAGGGGGATCTGCAGTATCTGTTCGTCAACGGGCGGCTGGTGCGTGACCGGGGGGCGGCCCACGGGATTCGCCAGGCCTACAGCGACTGCCTCTACCGGGACCACTACCCCGCCTATGTCCTTTTCCTGGAGATGGATCCGGCGCGGGTCGACGTCAACGTCCACCCGATGAAGCACGAGGTGCGTTTCCGTGACGGGCGCACGGTGCACGACTTCCTGGCACGGCGGATTGCCGACGCCCTGGCGACGGTGGATCCGGCCGGCGCGGCGGCACCCGCGGCGACGGGTTCGCCTGGTAGGGCCCCGTCCGCCGGTGTTGGCACGGCCCCGGGGGCGGCGTCGGCTGTAGCGCCGCGTGCCGGGGCCGACGGATCGCAGGGTGGCACCGCGGAGCTGGGGCTGCCCCTGGCTGAGGCCCGGCAGCTCTATGGCGGTGGCGCCGGTGCGCCCGCCGGTACCCCGGGGAGCGCGGGGGCACCGGCTGCCCCCGCAGAGCCAGCCACCCCGGGGGATCCGGCCACCCGGCAGGAGGCCGAGCCGGAGCTGGGCCACGCCGTGGGGCAGATCCGTGACGCCTACATCCTTGCCGAGTCCCAGCGGGGCTTGGTGGTGGTGGACATGCACGCCGCCCACGAGCGAGTGGTCTACGAGCGGATGAAGGCGCAGCTGGCGGCCTCGGGGATCGCCACCCAGTCGCTGCTTGTGCCGGTGAGCGTTCCGGTGCCCCCCGCCGAAGCCGAGCGGGTGGAGCTGCACGCAGCCACCCTGGCGCAGGCCGGTCTGGAGGTGGATCGGGCCGGCCCGGAGTCGGTGCGGGTGCACCGGGTGCCGGCGCTGCTCGCCGAGGCCGACGCGGCGGCGCTGGTCCGCGACGCGGTGGCGGCGCTGGAGGCGGAAGGGGCGGGCGGTGGCGTGGAGGACCGGGTGCACGCGCTACTCGCGCAGATGGCCTGCCACGGCTCGGTGCGCGCCGGGCGCCGCCTGGAGCGGGCCGAGATGGACGCCCTGTTGCGTGATATCGAGCGCACCCCGCGGGCGGCACAGTGCAACCACGGCCGGCCCACCTACACCGTGCTCGACGACGAGGCGCTGGCGCGGCTGTTCATGCGGGGGCGGTGATGGCGGCGCCGGTGGTCTTCATCATGGGGCCTACCGCCGTCGGCAAGAGCGAGCTGGCCCTCTCCCTGGCCGAGCGGCTGGGCGGGGAGATCGTCAGTGTCGATTCGGCGCAGATCTATCGAGGGTTGGATATCGGGACCGCCAAGCCCTCCCGCGCGGTGCGCGCGCGCTGCCCGCACCATCTGATCGACATCCGCGACCCGGTCGAGCGCTACTCGGCGGCGGAGTTCGCCCGCGACGCCCAGGCGGCCATCGCCGCCATCCGCGGCCGCGGGCGGCTGCCGGTGCTTGTCGGTGGGACCGGTCTCTATTTCCAGGCGCTTCAGCACGGGCTCTCACCCATGCCGCCGGCGGATACCCGGATCCGCGCCGAGTTGGCGGCGGAGGAGGCGGCCCACGGCGTGCAGGCGCTGCATCGGCGGTTGTGGGCCCTGGATCCGGAGAGTGCCGCACGGCTGCACCCCAACGACAGCCAGCGCATCCAGCGGGCGCTGGAGGTCTACCGGCTCACCGGCCGACCGCTGAGCGAGGTCCAGCGCGAGCCGGGGCTGCCGGGGCTGGACGAGGCGCCGCTGAAGGTCATCCTCGAGCCGCCGGAGCGTGCCTGGCTGCACCGGCGCATCGAGGCCCGTTTCCGGGCCATGCTCGCCGCCGGGCTGGTGGGCGAGGTGGTGGCGCTGCACCGCCGCGGCGATCTGGGCGAGGAACTCCCGGCGATTCGTGCGGTCGGATACAGGCAAGTCTGGCATTACCTGGAAGGCGCCTGCGACCACCCCACGATGATCCGCCGGGGGCTGCGCGCTACGCGTCAGTACGCCAAGCGCCAGATCACCTGGTTGCGCGGGCAGGACGACGGAGTCCGGTTCACGGCGGGCGACGGGCTGGAGGCGCGGGTTTACAGCTATGTCACCGGGGCCCTCGGGGGCGTGTGATACACTTTTCCCATGAGCAAGTGGCGCCCCTGCGGCGGGGTTCGCGGGTCATAACAACAACAATCATTGGGGGCGAATCGTCATGGCGAAGGGGCAGTCATTGCAGGAACCCTTTCTGAATACCCTGCGCAAGGAAAAGGTTCCGGTCTCGATCTACCTGGTCAATGGGATCAAGCTGCAGGGGCAGATCGAGTCCTTCGATCAGTTCGTGGTGCTGTTGCGCAACAACGTCAACCAGATGGTGTACAAGCACGCCATCTCGACCATCGTCCCGGCACGGCGCGTGCGCCTGCCGCAGCAGGGCGAAGAGGCATCCGCCGAGGCGGTCGTCGGCGAGGAGGCAAGCGATAACTAATCAGCGCAAGGGTAGCGGTCCGGCGGATCTGTTCGCCCGGCCTTCTGGGGGCGAACGGGCCGTGGTGCTGCACGTCCGGCTTCCAGAGGACGCCCTGGACGCCGCGGAGGAGTTCGAGGCGCTGGGTGACTCCGCCGGCGCCGAGGTGGTGGGCCGCTTTCGCCACCGACGCGACACCCCGGATCCGCGGACCTTCATCGGCCGCGGCAAGGTCGCCGAGCTGGCCGAGCGGGTGCGCGAACTGGACGCCGGGCTGGTGCTGGTTGACCAGCCGCTGTCGGCGGCTCAGGAGCGCAACCTTGAGACCGACCTGGGCTGCCGTGTGCTCGATCGCACCGGGCTGATCCTGGATATCTTCGCGCAGCGGGCGCGAACCTTCGAGGGCCGGCTCCAGGTGGAGCTGGCGCAGCTCAAGCACGTCGCCAGTCGCCTGGTCCGCGGCTGGTCCCACCTGGAGCGGCAGAAAGGCGGGATCGGCCTGCGTGGCCCGGGCGAGAAGCAGCTGGAGATGGACCGCCGGCTCATCGGCGGGCGCATCCAGCAGATCGAACGGCGCCTGGCCAAGGTGCGCCGAACCCGTGAGCAGGGCCGCAAGGCCCGGCGCAAGCGCGAGCTGCCCGTGGTCTCGCTGGTCGGCTATACCAACGCCGGCAAGTCCACCCTGTTCAATCACGTTACCGGCTCACAGCGCCTGGCCGAGGATCGGCTGTTCGCGACACTCGATCCCTCGTGGCGCCGCGTGGAGCTGGCCCGTGGCTCGGCGGCGGTGGTTTCGGATACGGTGGGCTTTATCAGCCGGCTGCCCCACGATCTGGTGGCGGCCTTCCGCTCGACCCTCGAGGAGGTCACCGACGCGGATCTGCTTCTTCAC
Source organism: Halorhodospira sp. 9621 (assembly GCF_022228055.1). Taxonomy (NCBI): domain Bacteria; kingdom Pseudomonadati; phylum Pseudomonadota; class Gammaproteobacteria; order Chromatiales; family Ectothiorhodospiraceae; genus Halorhodospira; species Halorhodospira sp. 9621. The sequence continues at coordinate 40,906 of NZ_JAJNRD010000017.1, read as the reverse complement.
GTCATCGACGCCGGGGCCGAGGAGCGCGAGCACCAGATCGAGCAGGTGGAGGCGGTCCTCGCGGAACTCGGTGCCGATGCGGTGCCCACGCTGCGTGTCTACAACAAGGTGGATACCTGCGCCCTGGCGCCGGGCCGGATCGAGGACGACGAAGGCCTGGTGACCGGCGTACGGATCTCGGCGGCCACCGGTGAGGGGGTGGAAGCCCTGCTCGAGGCGGTGGCCGAGCGGCTCGGCCCGGAGCGCACCCGGCGCCGTGTCCATCTGCGGCCGGATCAGGGGCGCCTGCGTGCCCAGCTGTTCCGGCTCGGCTGTGTCATCGAGGAGCACTGCGCCGACGACGGCCAGCTCGCTCTGGAGGTGGAGCTCCCCGTGCATGAGCTGGAAAGGCTCCATGTCCGTGAGGGGCTGCCGCGCGGAGAGGTTGTCCCTACCTGACTTCGGTTGCGGTTGGCGGGGCAGCTCCCTAGAATCTGACCGTTCGACCGACCTGACGGCGGATCGTCTTAGTCACATACGGAGTCCCGAATGGCGTGGAATGAGCCCGGCGGCGGCAGCCGCGACCCCTGGGGCAGCGGCCCCAAAGGCGGCGGCAGTGGGGGGCCGCCCGATCTGGATGAGGTCTTCCGCAAGTTGCGTGAGCAGTTGCAGGGCCTGTTCGGCGGGCGCATGCCCAGCGGGCCCTCCCGCGGGCCCGGCGCAACCGGCATCGGCTTGCTGGCGCTCGGCGCCTTCGTGGTCTGGATGCTATCCGGCATCTATATCGTCGACCAGGGCTGGCGCGGGGTGGAGCTGACCTTCGGTCGCCACTCCGATACGACGGAGCCCGGGCCGCACTGGCACTGGCCGCGCCCCATCGGCCAGATCGAGCGGGTCAATGTCGACCAGCGGCGCATCGCCGAGGTCGGCTACGAGTCGATGCAGAATCGGGCCCGTCCCGTGCCGGCCGAGGCGCTGATGATCACCCGCGACGAGAACATCGTCGATGTGCGGATCGCGGCGCAGTACGAGGTCAATGATCCTTTCCTCTACCTGTTCAACTTCCGCTTGCCGGAGCAGACCCTCAAGCAGGTCACCGAGAGTGCCGTGCGCGAGATCATCGGCAAGCGTGAACTGCAGTATGTGCTCACCGAAGGCCGCACCGAGGTGGCGCAGGAGACCGGGCGGTTGCTCCAGGAGGTGATGGACGAGTACCGCACCGGGCTGCAAGTGGTGCAGGTGGCGGTCCAGGATATCCAGCCCCCCGAGCCGGTGCAGCCGGCCTTCGAGGACGCCATCCGCGCCCGGGAGGACGAGCAGCGCACCATCAACCGGGCCCAGGCCTACGCCAATGAGCTGATCCCGCGGGCCCAGGGCCAGGCGGCGCGCATTCTCGAGGAAGCAGACGGTTACCGCGAGCAGGTTATCGCCCAGGCCGAGGGTGACGCGGCCCGCTTCGAGGCGCTGGTGGCCGAGTACCGCAACGCACCGTCGCTGATGCGTCAGCGGATCTACCTCGAGACCATGGAGGAGATCCTCGGGCGCGTGCCCAAGGTGATGCTCGACTCCGAGTCCAGCCAGTCGCTGATGTACCTGCCGCTGGACAAGCTCATGGATCGCCGGAGTGGCACGACGGCGTTTGCCGGCGAATCCAATATCGATGTACCGCAGGAACGGGACGCCATCTCGCCGACGCAGCGAGCACGAGAGGCGCTCCGTGATAGGGGGACGCGCTGATGCGAATCCTGAAGAACGTCGTGTTGCCCCTGCTGGTGGTGGCCGCGATCCTCGGCTACTTCTCGGTGTTCACCGTCTCCGAGAAGGAGGTCGCGCTCAAGTTCCGGCTTGGTGAGATCATCAAGTCGGACTTTGATCCGGGGCTCCACTTCAAGACCCCGTTCGTGAACAACGTCCGCAAGTTCGACGCCCGGGTGCAGAATCTGGACGAGGAGCCGGAACGGTTCCTGACGGTGGAGCAGAAGAACCTGATCGTCGACTCCTTCGTGAAGTGGCGCGTGGATGATGCCGAGCGTTACTACACCACCGTCCGTGGTGAGCCGGAGCGGGCCAACCAACGCCTGCGCGAGATCATCCGCGATGCCCTGCGTGCCGAGTTCGGTAAACGCACGGTGCAGGACATCATCTCCGGCGAGCGCGTGCAGATCATGGACATCCTGCGCGTGACCACCGCCGAGGCGGCGCAGAGCCTGGGGCTGGAGGTGCTCGATGTGCGCCTCAAGCGCATCGATCTGCCCGAGGACGTTACCGACTCGATCTTCGACCGCATGGTGGCGGATCGTGAGCGGGTCGCCCGCGAGATCCGCGCCCGCGGTGAGGAGGCCGGCGAGCGCATCCGCGCCGACGCCGACCGTCAGCGGACGGTGCTCCTCGCCGAGGCCTACCGGGACGGTGAGTCCCTGCGTGGTGAGGGTGATGCCACCGCGGCGGAGATCTACGCCAGCGCCTACAGCCAGGAGCCGGATTTCTTCGCCTTCCAGCGCAGCCTCAGGGCCTATCGCGAGTCCTTCCAGGGTGAGGACGATCTGTTCGTCCTGTCGCCGGACTCGCAGTTCTTCCGCTTCTTCGACGGCGGCGAGCAGCTGCCGGGGATGAACGGCGAGCTCGGGTCCCCCGATCAGGACTGACCGAGAGGGGGGATCGCCGTGGAGATGGGTGACCTGCTCACCGCGATCGCCCTCCTGCTGGTGATCGAGGGCATCCTCCCTGCAGCGAACCCCGGCGCCCTGCGCCGGGTGTTCCTGCAGGCCGCCGAGATGGATGATCGAAGCCTGCGGACCGTCGGCCTCCTGTCCATGGGGGTGGGCGTTCTGCTGCTCTACTGGGTGCGAGGTTAATGGATCGCAAGGCACGGTGGATGCTGCCGGACGGCGTCGACGAGCTGTTGCCGCCGGAGGCCGCACAGGCCGAGGCGTTGCGCCGTCGGCTGTTGGATCTCTTCGATTCCTGGGGGTATGAGCTGATCATGCCCCCTTTCATTGAGTACCTGGAGGCACTGCTCACCGGCACCGGCCGGGATCTGGACGTGCAGACCTTCAAGGTCACCGATCAACTCTCCGGGCGGACGCTGGGCGTGCGCCCCGACATCACCCCGCAGGCGGCCCGGATCGACGCCCATCAGCTGCGCCGCGAGGGCATCACCCGGCTGTGCTACATCGGCAGCACCCTGCAGGCGCGGGCCGAAGGGCCCGCCGGCAGCCGCAATGCCGTGCAGCTTGGCGCAGAGCTCTACGGCCACGCCGGGGTGGAGAGCGATCTGGAGGTGATCTCGCTGATGCTCGCCACGCTGCGCGCCGCCGGGGTGGAGCAGCTGCATCTGGATGTGGGGCACGTGGGTATCTTCGAGGCCCTGCTTGAGGACCTCGGCCTCGGCCCGGCCGCCGAGGAGGCCCTGCTTGATGCCCTGCAGCGCAAGGCCGGCGACGAGATCGCCGTCGTGCTCGCCGAGGCCGGCGTGGAGACGGCGCAGGCCGAGCGTCTTTCGGCGCTGGTCGGGCTGCACGGCGGCGTGGAGGTCCTAGAGCGGGCGCAGACGGTGCTCGGCTGGGCCGGTCCGGCGGTGGCCGAGGCGCTGGAGCAGCTGCGTGTGGTGGCCGACAGCCTGGCGCGGCGCGAGCCGGAGTTGCCGCTGCACCTGGATCTGGGCGAGCTGCGCGGCTACCGCTACCACACCGGGCTGGTGTTCGCCGCCTACACCCCGGGCTATGGGCAGGAGCTGGCGCGCGGTGGGCGCTACGACGGCATCGGCCGGGCGTTCGGGCGGCCGCGGCCGGCCACCGGCTACAGCGCTGACCTCAAGGCGCTGCTCAACCTCGGCGGCGGCGTTGCGGGGCCGGCTGGGGGTGGCGTGCTCGCCCCCTGGGGCGATGATCCGGCGTTGCATGCACGCGTGGCCGAGTTGCGCGCCGCCGGTGAGCGGGTGGTCTGGCAGCTGCCCGGCGACGAGCAGGACAACCACGGTTGCGATCGACGCCTGGTCGAGCGCAACGGCACCTGGGAACTGGATACGGAGTGAGTATGGGCACCAATGTGGTCGTAGTCGGCACGCAGTGGGGCGACGAGGGCAAGGGCAAGATCGTCGACTGGTTGACCGAGAACGCCGGGGTCGTGGCGCGCTTCCAGGGCGGGCACAACGCCGGCCATACGCTGGTCATCGACGGCGAGCAGACGGTGCTGCACCTGATCCCGTCCGGCATCCTCCGCGATGATGCTACCTGCGTGATCGGCAACGGCGTGGTGCTCTCCGCCGAGGCGCTGCTCGAAGAGATCCGCGAGCTCGAGGCCCGTGGGGTTCCGGCGCGGGAACGGCTGCGCATCAGCCCCTCCTGCCCGCTGATCCTGCCCTGCCACGTGGCGCTGGATCACGCCCGGGAGAAGGCGAAAGGCAAGGCGGCTATCGGCACCACCGGCCGCGGCATCGGTCCCGCCTACGAGGACAAGGTGGCCCGGCGCGGCGTGCGGTTGTCGGATCTGTTCCACCGCGAGCGCCTGGCGCAGAAGCTCGGCGAGCTGCTCGACTACCACAACTTCGTGCTCAAGCACTATTTCGGCGCCCCGACCATGGACTTCCAGGAGGTCCTCGATCAGGCGCTGGCCCACGGCGAGCAGCTGCGGCCGCTGGCCACCGACGTCGGTGCCCTGCTGACCGCGGAGATGCGCACCGGACGCAATATCCTCTTCGAGGGCGCGCAGGGTACGCTGCTGGACGTCGATCACGGCACGTACCCCTTCGTGACCTCGTCGAACACCTGCGCTGGTGCCGCCGCCGCGGGGACCGGCGTCGGCCCGCGCACCCTCGACTACATCCTGGGGATCACCAAGGCGTACACCACCCGGGTGGGGCAGGGGCCGTTCCCCACGGAACTCGACTTCGACGACGAGATGGGTATGCACCTGGGCGAGCGGGGCCATGAGTTTGGCGCCACCACCGGGCGGCAGCGCCGCTGCGGCTGGTTCGACGCCGTGGCCACGCGCCGGGCGGCGCAGATCAACAGCCTCAGCGGGCTTTGCATCACCAAGCTCGATGTCCTCGACGGCCTGGAGACGCTCCGGCTGTGCGTCGGCTACCGGTGCCAGGGGGCGCTCTGCGAGACGCTGCCGTCGGAGGTGGAAACCCTGTCGGAGTGCGAGCCCGTCTACGAGGACATGCCCGGCTGGGCGGAGACCACCTCGGGCATCGAGCGCTACGAGGATCTGCCCGAGAACGCTCGCGCCTACCTAGAGCGCATCGAGCAGCTGGTCGGTGTCCCGGTGGCGATGATCTCTACCGGCCCGGATCGCAACGAGACCATCGTCCGCCAGAGCCCGTTCTGATCCGCCCGGCGCGGGCTCTGCGCCTTGGCTTCGACGCCTCCCCAGTGATCCGATGCATCCAGCGCCGCTGACCATTCCCCGCGAGGGGTCAGCGGCGACACTGGGTTTTGACCCGGCAACAAAAAAGCCCCCGGGAGGATGCCTCCCGGGGGCTTTCGACTTTCCGAGCCGTGTGGCTCAGAAGCTTGGGGAAATTGGTGCCGAGGAGAGGACTCGAACCTCCACGGGGTTTCCCCCACTAGCACCTGAAGCTAGCGCGTCTACCAATTTCGCCACCTCGGCATGCCCGCTGAAGACCTCGTCAGCGAGTGCGCAAGACTGTAACGGCGCCCCCGGGCAGGTGTCAACAGGCCATCGCGAGGCGGTCGGAATCCTTTGTGGAGGCCCGGCCCGCTGGCGTATCCTCCCGGGATTGATCCAAGGAATAGAAAATGGCGAAGCAAACCAAGAAGCGACCCCCCAAGCGCGACCCGTATCAGGAGCGCGAGCAGGCCAAGTACGAGAACCCGATCCCCAGCCGGGAGTATCTGCTGGAGCTCCTGGCCGCCCACCGTCGCCCGTTGGGTCGGCGCGAGATCGCCGAGGCCTTGGGGCTGGAGAGCCCGGATCAGCATGAGGCGCTGCGCCGCCGGCTGCGCGCCATGGAGCGTGACGGGCAGCTGGTGCGCAATCGCCGCCGCGGGTACTTGGTCGTGGATCACAGTGAGCTGGTTCGCGGCCGCGTCATGGGGCGACCGGACGGCTCCGGTTTCCTGCTGCCGGATGGTACCGGCGATCGGATCGCCCTGTCACCGCGCCAGATGCGCTGCCTGCTCCACGGCGACCGGGCCATCGTGCGCATCACCGGCCGCGACGAGCACGGTACGCCGCAGGGTGAGCTCGTCGAGATCCTTGAGCGCGGCAATCGGCAGATCACCGGCCGGTTCTTCGAGGAGCACGGGGTGGGGTTCCTGGTGCCGGAGAACAAGCGGCTGCAGCAGGACGTTTTGCTGACGCCGGACGGGCGCGGCGGGGCCGAGGATGGCGAGTTGGCGGTGGCCGAGATCCTGGCCCAGCCCAACGAGCGTCGACAGCCCATTGGCCGCATTACTCAGGTGCTCGGGCGGACGATCCACGTCGGTGAAGAGGATGTAGTGGCCGCGCGCATCCACGGCATCCCGATGGACTGGCCGGCCGAGGTGGAAGAGGAGGTCGCCGCCTTCGGTGAGGAGGTCCCCGAGGCCGACAAGCAGGGGCGCACCGACCTGCGTCGGCTGCCGCTGGTGACCATCGACGGCGCCGATGCCAAGGACTTTGACGACGCGCTCTATTGTGAGCCCACCGCCAAGGGCTGGCGGCTGGTGGTCGCCATCGCCGACGTGTCCCACTACGTGCGCCCCGGCTCCGCGCTGGATCAGGAGGCGCGACTGCGTGGCAGCTCGGTCTATTTCCCGCGATCGGTCGTGCCGATGCTCCCCGAGGCCCTGTCCAACGGGCTGTGCTCGCTGAACCCGAAGGTCGATCGACTGGCCATGGTCTGCGACATGCTCCTGCAGGGCAACGGCAAGGTCCTGCGCTCGCGCTTTTATCGTGCGGTGATCCAGTCGGCGGCGCGGTTGACCTACGACCAGGCCGCGGCGGCGGTGGTCGACGGCGACCGCAAGGCGCGCTCGGCCATCGGCGAGGACGTGGTGCGTCACCTGGGCAACCTGCACAACCTCTACAAGACGCTGCGCAAGTCCCGTGAGGAGCGGGGTGCCATCGATTTCGACACCACCGAGACGCAGATGCACTTCGATGACGAGGGGCGTGTGGTCTCCGTCGAACCGACGGAGCGCAACGACTTCCACAAGGTCGTTGAAGAGTGCATGATCTCGGCCAACGTCTGCGCGGCCAAGTTCTTGACCAAGAACAAGGTGCCGTCGCTCTACCGGGTCCACGAGCGCCCCGGCGAGCAGAAGCTCGAGCAGCTCAAGGAGTTCCTGGCCCAGGCCGGGCTTGAACTCGGTGGCGGTGAAGAGCCCACGGGCAAGGATTACGGCCGGGTGATGGAGCAGGCCCGCGAACGCCCCGATCGCCACCTCATCGAGACCGTCCTGCTGCGGTCGATGCAGGCCGCCGAATACCGGCCGGACAACGCCGGTCACTTCGGGCTGGCGCTGGACGCCTATACGCATTTCACGTCGCCGATCCGCCGCTACCCCGACCTGGTGGTCCACCGGGGCATCGGCCATGTGATCGACGGTCACCGCGGGCGCAGTTTCCCGGTGACCCACAACGATCTGGTCACCCTCGGTGAGCACTGCTCCATGGCCGAGCGCCGGGCGGATGAGGCGACGCGGGATGCCGAGATGACGCTCAAGTGTGAGTATCTCTCGGACCACCTGGGTGACGAGTTCATCGGGGTGATCGCGGCGGTCACCTCCTTCGGGCTGTTCATCTCGCTGGAGGGGGTCTACGTCGACGGTCTGGTGCACATCACCAATCTTGAGAGCGACTTTTTCCATTACGACTCGGTGGGACACCGGCTGGTCGGTGACCGGACGGGCAAGGAGTACCGGCTCAGCGACCGGGTCCGGGTGCGCGTGGCTCGCGTGGAGAAGGACGACCGCAAGATCGATCTGGAGATGGTCGCTCATCCGGTGGACGCTGACGGCGAGCCTCTGGATGGCAGCCGTAAGTCGGGCAAGCGCGGCAAGGGCGGTACGAACCGCGGCCGCAAGTCGGCTTCCGGCGCCGGCCCGTCCGGCAGCGGGTCGTCGAAATCCGCCAAGTCCGAGGGCGGCGGGAAGCGCAAAACGGCCGCCAAGGGCGGCGAGTCGGGCGACGAATCGCAGGAGGAGGGGGGCGGCAGCGGTAAGAGCCGCCGCAGCAGCCGGAGCCGGCGCTCCGGACGGCGCCGCAGCGGTAGCGATCGCAGTAACTGACGGTCATGGCACAGGGCAGACGACGCCGTAGCCGCGGCAAGGGGTCCGCGGCTGCGGACACCGCCGAGGACGGGGCTCAACTGGTCTACGGCCAACACGCCGCGCGCGAGGCTGCCGCCTACGATCCCGCCGGCGTCGAAGCCGTGTGGGTGGAGCGCGGTCGACGGGATGCCCGGCTCGAGCGCCTGCTCGACAAGCTGGACCGCCAGGGAGTGAGCGTCGAGCGCGTGCATCGGCGGGCGCTCGATGAGATGGCTGAAGGGGGCAACCACCAGGGCGTCATCCTGCGCTACAGCGGTACCCCAGCCCGCGGCGAAGGGGAGCTGGCGGATCTGTTGGCCACCGAGCCCGAGCCGCTGCTACTGGTGCTCGATCGGGTTCAGGATCCGCACAATCTCGGCGCGTGCATGCGCAGCGCCGCGGCGGCAGGCGCCCACGGCGTGGTGGCGCCGCGGGACCGGGCGGCGGCGCTGAGCCCGGCAGTGCACAAGACCGCCGCCGGCGCGGTTCAGCGCATCCCCTTCTTCCAGGTAACCAACCTCGCGCGGACCCTGCAGCAGCTGTGCGCGGCTGGGGTCTACACCGTGGGGGCCGCTGGTGAGGCGGAGCGCAGCTGCTATCAGATCGATCTGCGCGGCCCGCTGGCGCTGGTCCTCGGCGGCGAGGGCGAGGGCCTGCGGCGGCTGACCCGGGAGCGTTGTGACGCACTGGTGGCGATCCCCATGCCCGGTACGATGGAAAGCCTCAACGTGTCCGTGGCCGCGGGCGTCCTACTGTTCGAGGCTGTCCGTCAGCGCTTTCCACAGGGCGGCGATCTCGGGTAGACTTGCCCGCTTAACCCAAGGTGCAACCTTGCCTCACATCCGTGGGGGTGGAGGCTGTTTGAGCCTGCGGCTCGAATAACCGTAAGGAGTGATGGATGCGACACTACGAGATTGTCTTCATGGTCCACCCGGACCAGAGCGACCAGGTTCCCGCCATGGTCGAGCGCTACCGCAGCATCGTCGAGTCCAGCGGCGGCACCGTGCACCGCCTGGAGGACTGGGGTCGTCGGCAGCTGGCCTATCCGATCAACAAGCTGATCAAGGCCCACTACGTGCTGATGAACGTCGAGTGCGGCAAGGATGAGATCGACGAGCTTACCTCCGCCTTCCGCTTCAACGACGCGGTCATCCGCAACCTGGTGCTGAGCCGCGACGAGGCCGTCACCGAGCCGTCGCCGCTGGCCAAGGGCAACGAGAAGCGCGAGGACCGCAAGGAGTCCGAGGACGCGGAGTAAAACCGCGCCACGCGCCCGCCGACACCGACGATCAACGAGGAGCTAGACCATGGGACGTTTCTTCCGGCGCCGTAAGTACTGCAAGTTCACCGCGGAGGGCGTGAAGGAGATCGACTACAAGGATCTCAACACGCTGAAAAACTACATCACCGATACCGGCAAGATCGTGCCGAGCCGGATCACCGGCACCAGCGCGCGCTACCAGCGCCAGCTGGCGCGGGCGATCAAGCGCGCCCGTTTCCTGGCGCTGCTGCCGTACACGGACCGTCACTGAGCCGGGGCCGTGAAGGCGTTCGCCGCCTTCATTCTGCGCGGGCCGTTCCAGGCGGCCACGGTCATGGTGGCAGCGGCACTGCTGCCGCTGCTCTCCGTCCTGGCCGCCGGCGCCCTGGCGCTGGTGACCCTGCGCGACGGGCTGCGCCAGGGTGTGGTGGTCGGCGCCATGGCGGGGGCTGCGCTGTTTGCGCTGATGTTCGCCGCGCTGGGAACGGGCGAGCCCGCGTTGCGACTGATCCTCGAGCAGTGGGTGCCGGTGCTCCTGCTTGCCGAGGTGCTGCGCCGGAGCGTCTCCCTGCCGCTTACCCTGTTGCTGTGGATGGGCCTGGGCGCGGTTGCCGTGATCGGGTTCCATCTGGTGGTGCCGGACCCGGCGGCCTACTGGCGCTCGGTGGTCGAGGCCTTCCTGGCCGTCGCCGGCGGTGAGGCGGAACTCGGCGGCGAGGCCGGGGTCCTGCTGCAGGACGAGCTGCTGCCGGTGATGACCGGTCTTTGGGCGGTGAATCTGATGCTGGTCGTCCTCGCCGGGCTGCTCATCGGCCGGGGGCTGCAGGCGCTGCTGTTCAATCCGGGCGGTCTGCGCGCGGAGTTTCACGCCCTGGATCTGGGGCGCGAGGCGGCGCTGGTTGCCTTGGTGCTCTGGCTCGGGGGGCTGTTCGCCGGCCCAAGTCTGATCACCGACCTGGCGCTGGTCACCGGCGCGGCTTTTGTGGTCCAGGCGATTGCGTTCAGCCACGCCATCGTCGCGGCGCGGGGGCTCAGCGGTGGGTGGCTGGTGCCGGTGTATGTGCTGGCGCCACTGCTGTTCCGCCCGCTGGCGCTGGTGGGGATCGGCGATGCGCTGTTCCAGTGGCGGCGAAGACTCGGCGGCGGGACGTCCTCGCAGTAGCGCCGTCACAACCGAATACGAACGATCGAGGTGCAAGGCATGGAACTGATTCTTCTGGAAAAGGTGTCGAACCTGGGGAACCTGGGTGATCGCGTCCGGGTGCGTCCGGGCTACGGCCGCAACTACCTCCTGCCGTACGGCAAGGCCAAGATGGCTACGGAGGAGAACATCCGTTACTTCGAGGAGCGTCGCGCCGAGCTCGAGAAGGCCGCCCGGGAGGCCGAGCAGGCGGCCCAGGCCCGCCTGGAGCAGCTCCAGGAGCTGACTCTGACCATCGCGGCCAAGGTCGGCGAGCAGGGCAAGCTGTTCGGCTCGGTGGGCCCGGCGGATATCGCCAACGCCGCCGAGCAGGCCGGTGTCGAGCTGGCCCGGCGCGAGGTGCGCATGCCCGAGGGGCCGATCCGTGTGGCCGGCGAGTACGACGTGCAGGTGTCGCTCTACACCGACGTCGAGGGCACGGTGAAGGTTGTGGTCGAGGGCGACGAGTCCTGATCGCCAGCCGGGGGTAACCCGGGGAGGAGACGGTGCAGGGTGACGGATCCGCCTCGGACTCCGAGGCCCTGAAGGTTCCGCCGCACGACCTGGAGGCGGAACAGGCGGTGCTCGGCGGGCTGATGCTCGACAACGCCGGCTGGGATCAGGTCGCCGACCGTCTCCACGAGGAGGATTTCTACCGCCGCGAGCATCGCCTGGTCTACCGGGCCATGGGCGAGCTCGCGGAGGGGAATCACCCCATGGACGTGGTCACCCTCTCCGGGTGGCTGCGCAAGCAGGGCCGGCTCGAAGAGGCTGGTGGCCTCAGCTATCTCGGGGGTATTGCCCGCGAGACCCCCTCGGCGGCGAACATCCGCGCCTATGCGGATATCGTCCGCGAGCGCTCGGTACTGAGGCAGCTGATCCGCGCCGGCTCCGATGTCGCCGAGGCGGCCTTCCGCCCGGAAGGGCGCAGCAGCGAGGATCTCCTCGACTACGCCGAGCAGACCATCTTCCAGATCGCCGAGCAGACCGGCCGCCACCGGCAGGGCTTCGTCGGGATGCGGCAGCTCATGCCGCAAGTCATCGATCGGATCGATACCCTCTACAACACCCAAGAGGCCGTCACCGGTCTGGCCACCGGCTTCGACGACCTCGATCACCTGACCTCCGGGCTCCAGGATGGCGATCTGGTGATCGTCGCCGGGCGGCCGTCCATGGGCAAGACCACCGTGGCCATGAACATGGTCGAGCACGTGGCCATGCAGTTGAAAAAGCCCGTGGCGGTGTTCTCCATGGAGATGCCGGCGGATGCCCTGGCGATGCGCATGCTGGCCTCGCTCGGGCGTGTGCACCTGCAGCGGGTGCGCTCAGGCAAGCTGCAGGACGACGACTGGCCGCGGCTGACCTCGACGATGAGCCTGCTCGCCGAGGCGCCGCTGTTCATCGACGACTCCCCGGGGCTGACGCCTACAGAGATACGCGCGCGCGCTCGGCGGCTGCAGCGGGAGCACGATGAGCTCGGGCTGATCGTCATCGACTACCTGCAGCTGATGCAGATCCCCGGGTTCCGGGAGAACCGCGCCGGCGAGCTTTCGGAGATCTCCCGCGGCCTGAAGGCGCTGGCCAAGGAACTCAACACACCGGTCATCGCCCTGTCGCAGCTCAACCGCTCGCTGGAGCAGCGGCCGAACAAGCGGCCGATCATGTCGGATTTGAGGGAATCGGGCGCCATCGAGCAGGATGCGGACTTGATTGCGTTCATCTACCGGGATGAGGTCTACAACGAGGATACCCCGGACAAGGGCGTGGCCGAGCTGATCATCGCCAAGCAGCGCCAGGGGCCGATCGGTACGGTCAAGCTCACCTTCCTGGGCGAGTTCACCCGGTTCGAGAACTACATCGAGGACGTCTACGGTGGGGGGATTCCGGGGTGAGCCGGGCAGCGCGGGCCACGGTGGATCTGAGTGCCCTGCAGGCCAATCTCCGGGTTGCGCGCCAAGCAGCTCCCGGGCGGCGGGTCATGGCCGTGATCAAGTCCGATGGTTACGGCCACGGCCTGACCCATGTGGCCCGGGCGTTGAGCGGGCACGCGGAGGCGTTGGCCGTCACCGACGCCACGGAGGCCGAAGCGCTGCGCGGGGCCGGGTTCCGCGAGCGTATCGTCCTCCTCCAGGGACCTTTCCGGGTCGAGGATCTGGAGCGGGCGGCGGCTGCGGATCTTGAGCTGGTCATTCACACCCATTGGCAGGTGGAGGCGCTGGCGCAGGCTCGGCTGGCCTCGCCGGTGACGGTTTGGGTGAAGGTCGACAGCGGTATGCACCGGCTCGGCTTCCCGCCGGAGGAGGTCCAGGCGGTCTGGCGCCGTCTGACCGAGGCCCCGGGCGTGCGGGCCGACGTCGGCTTCCTGACCCACTTGGCGTGTGCCGATGATCGGGGCAACCTGGCCACCGAGCGGCAGCTGGCTACCTTTGAAGCCGCCTGCGACGGTCTTCCGGGGCCGCGCTCGGCGGCCAATTCGGCCGGTGTGCTGGGCTGGCCGGCAAGCCACTACGACTGGGTGCGCCCCGGCATTATGCTCTACGGGGCGTCGCCGTTCGTGGATGGCCGGGCGGGTCATCCCGCGCTGCAACCGGCCATGGCATTCCGCGGTCAGGTGGTGGCGGTGCGGCATCTGCAGGCCGGCGATGCGGTCGGCTACGGCGCCACCTGGCGCTGTCCTGAGAGCATGCCGGTGGGGGTTATCTCCGTGGGCTATGGCGACGGGTATCCGCGCCATGCGCCGAGCGGCACGCCGGTGGAGGTGGCCGGGCGGCGGACGCAGCTGGTGGGGCGGATCTCCATGGACCTGCTGGCGGTGGACCTGCGTGGCCTCGAAGGGGTGACCGAGGGGGATCCCGCGATCCTCTGGGGCGGCGTGGTGCGCGCCGAGGAGGTGGCCGACGCCTGCGGCACCATCGCCTACGAGCTCTTCTGTCGGATGCCGCCCCGCGTCCGGCGCGAGCCGGTGGATACGGGGGCGTCCTGATGGCCCGCAGTCGCCGGCGTTTTCTTTGCTCGGACTGTGGCGCGGAGCAACCGCAATGGGCGGGTCAGTGTCCGGAGTGTGGCGCCTGGAATACGCTCGAGGAGATCGCACAGCCGGCCGCATCCGGCGGTGGCCGGGTGGGCCGGGGCACGGAGATCACCACGCTGGCCGAGGTATCGACCGCGCCGGAGCCGCGGCTGGCCACCGGCGTGGCTGAGCTGGACCGAGTCCTCGGCGGCGGTCTGGTGCCCGGGTCGGTGGTGCTCATCGGCGGCGAGCCGGGGATCGGTAAATCGACCCTGCTGCTGCAGACGCTGGCGGCCCTCTCCCGCGAGCACCCGGCGCTCTACGCCACCGGTGAGGAGTCGCTCCAGCAGGTGGCGCTGCGGGGGCAGCGCCTGGGCGTGGCGGATGACGCCATGAAGCTGATGGCCGAGACGGCGGTCGAGGAGGTCGTCGCGGCAGCGGAGCGGATCCGCCCCCGGGCCCTGGTGCTCGACTCGGTGCAGACCTTCCACACTGCGGCGCTTGGCTCGGCGCCGGGGTCGGTCTCCCAGGTCCGCGAGAGCGCGGCGCAGCTGGTGCGTCTGGCCAAGACCACCGGCATGGCGGTGATCCTGGTCGGCCACGTCACCAAGGAGGGGCACCTGGCCGGGCCGCGAGTGCTCGAGCACATGGTAGACACCGTGCTCTACTTCGAGAGCGATCAGGGCAGCCGCTACCGCGTGGTGCGGGCGGTGAAGAACCGCTTCGGCGCCGCCAACGAGCTCGGCGTCTTTGCCATGGCCGAGGACGGCCTGCGCCAGGTGCGCAATCCCTCCTCCATCTTCCTCTCCCGTCACGATCAGGATGTGCCGGGCAGCGCGGTGCTGGTGACCCGGGAGGGGAGTCGGCCCTTGCTGCTCGAGGTTCAGGCGCTGGTGGCCGACTCCGCCGGGAGTCAGCCGCGCCGCGTGGCCGTGGGCCTGGACGGCAGCCGCCTGGCGCTGCTGCTGGCGGTTCTCCAGCGCCACGGCGGGATCAGCACCGCCGGCGAGGATGTCTTCCTGAACGTGGTCGGCGGCGTGCGTGTCCAGGAGACGGCGGGCGACCTGCCGGCGCTGGCGGCGGTGCTCTCGAGCCTGCGCAATCGGCCCCTGCCGCGGGACTCGGTGGTCTTCGGGGAACTCGGTCTGGCCGGCGAGGTGCGCCCCGTCCCCGGTGGCGAGGAGCGCCTGGCCGAGGCGGCCAAGCACGGTTTCACGCGGGCGGTGGTGCCGGCCAAGAATGCCCCCCGCCACGGGGTGGCGGGCATGGAACTCCACCCGGTGCGCCGTCTGGAGGAGGCGATCACCGCCCTGATGGGCTGAGGAGGGGCGCCGCGCGGGGGCTTTTCGGCTGCGCGCACCGACGGCCCCGGGCGAAAAAGAAACGGGCGCCGCGGAGGCGCCCGTGCGTGGTGCGGGACTCGGGCGAGGAGGAGGGCGCGGGCCCTAGGCGGCCCTCTGGACCTCGATGCGGCGACCCTGCTGACCCTCCTCGGCCTTGGGCAGTGTGATCGTCAGCACGCCATCCCGGAACGAGGCGTTGATCTGTTCCTCGTTGATGGCGCGACTCAGCGGGATCTGCCGCTCAAAACGCCCGTAGGAACGCTCCGTGACGTGGACCTGCCGGTCTGACTCGCCCGAGTCCGTGTGCTCGACCCGCTTCTCGCCGGCAATGCGGAGGACGCCATCGTTGTACGTCAGCTCGACGTCGTTCTCCGTCATGCCGGGCAGCTCCGCGACGACGTACAGGTTGCTGCTGTCTTCCTGGACGTCGATCCGCGGCGCTGTCATGTCCGGGCCGATCTGGGCGAGCGGATCCTCGACCCCGCGGCGCAGGTCGTCGAAGAAACGCATCATCTCAGACTGCAGCGCCGTGAAGGGGTCGCGTGCCGCCAGATCCCGGTTCGCGGCGCGGTTGTGCAGATCCGAGTTGGCCACCGGGAAGAGGTTGCGACGTGCCACCATAGTCTCACCTCCTTTTGTTCCGACGACCCGTTTGCCCGAACCTGCTTGCCTTGGCTGTCGCTTTCGTTCGATCGCTCCTCGCCCACCCCGCGATATAGGTCGTTCGGCACGACCT
Organism: Halorhodospira sp. 9621; assembly: GCF_022228055.1. Taxonomy (NCBI): domain Bacteria; kingdom Pseudomonadati; phylum Pseudomonadota; class Gammaproteobacteria; order Chromatiales; family Ectothiorhodospiraceae; genus Halorhodospira; species Halorhodospira sp. 9621. The sequence continues at coordinate 25,139 of NZ_JAJNRD010000017.1, read as the reverse complement.
TTCAAGGGGTGGTGGGCGGCGCAGACGTACGTCGGTCGTTCCCAGGGGGCGGCGTGCGCACCCAGATCCACCCTTCCCGTTTGAGGGATTCGTCGATCTCGGCCGGGGGCATCGCCTCGCCGAGGAGGAAGTCCCGAGCTGCGAGCAGGCAGAGCACGGCATCCAGGCCGTCGGAGCGGGTGGCCAGTTCCGGGATCTCGAACGACCCACCCAGCATCTGCGCCATGGCGCAGGCGATGCGTTCACGGGCCGTTTTGCCCTCGGTATCACGACCCTTGTAGCCTTTAGCGGGTATGGCGTGGGCCTGCAGGGTGGCGGCGGGGTAGACCTCGATGAGGCCGCCGGCAGCGGCGTCGCCTTGCTGCAGCTCGCCGGGGCTCCAGCGCATTGGCAGGGTCCAGCCGCGCTCGCATCTGAGTTTGTCGACGAACGCCAGGGCGGCGTGGGCGGTCCGCGCGATGCGGTCGGCACCGACATCCAGGGGGTTCTTGCCGATTTGCCGGTGGACGAAGCGGTCCGTCACCCGATTGAAGAGTTCGCTGGCGTCGGCGCCCAGCGCGTCGCCAGCCCGGTGCTGCGCCAGCTGCTGACCGAGTGGCTGCGGCCACCCGAGGGGCGCATCGAGGGCGAGCAGCGGCGCGTGGGTGTGGTCGGCGAGCCACTCCAGTGCGATCTGAGCCGCACTGCGCGAGGCGGAACCCAGCGCAACCCGCTCGACTCGAAGCCCGCGGCCATCCCAGTGCCCGAGGGCCAGCCCCACCTGCTTGGACTGGACGGCGCAGTCCACGCCGAGGACGGTCAGGGGCCGCTGCGCTGGCTGGTCGTGCCTCATCGGACGGTGGTCTTCCTGCGGAGCATCAGGGCAGCGTCAGCACCAGCTTGCCGGTCAGACCGCCGGCCTCGAGCCGCCGATGAGCCGCGGCTGCCTCGGCCATTGGGTACGTCTCCTGAACACGCACCTGCAGTGAACCCGCCGCCATGCGCCGGGCGCACTCGGCCAGGATCCCGGTCTGGTGGATGCGCAGATCGTCCCGGCCCAGAACCATGGGGCTGAGCATCAGCTCCTGGACCAGCGTGAGGTTGTGCACGCGCGCATGGTGCAGGTCCAGGTCCTCGGGCAGGGCGAGGATGGTGACGAGCCGGCCGTAGGTGGCGAGGGCGTGGAGCGACCGGGTGCAGACCTCGCCGCCTACGGTGTCGAGCACTACGTCCACGCCCTCGCCGGCGGTCCAGTGTTCCACTGCGTCGACGAAGTCGTCATCCCGGTAATGGATCACCGCCTCGGCGCCCAGTTCGCGGACGATCTCCGCCTTGGCCGGATCGCTGACGGTGGTGATGACCCGGGCGCCCGCCTGCCGGGCGAGTTGGATGGCCACATGGCCTACGCCGCCGGCGCCGGCGTGGATCAGCACGCGCTCGCCTTCTTGCAGGGCGACCCGGTCGAACAGGGCCTCCCAGGCGGTGAGCGCAACCAGCGGCATGGCTGCGGCGTGGACGTCATCGACGGCGTCGGGGGTGGGGGTGACGAAGCGTGCGTCGAGTACCGCGTACTCCGCGTAATTGCCCGGCTCCAGGCCGATCCCGCCGTTCATGAACAGCACCCGCTGACCGGGGGCGAGCTGTTCCACGCCGGGGCCTACCGCGTCGATGGTCCCGGCGCCGTCGCAGCCGAGGATCGCCGGTGGTTGTGCATCGGGGTTGAAGAGGCCGTTGGCCCGCACCTTGGCGTCGACCGGGTTGATGCCGGCGGCGGCCAGGCGCACGCGCACCTGCCCGGGGCCCGGCTCCGGGGTCGGCACCTGGGCGGGCTGCAGAACATCCGGGTCGCCAACAGCGGTCATCTGGATGCAGTGCATGGGTCCGATCCGCTCCCTGAACCTGTGAGTGCTCGGTCGGTGCCGGTGCGTGCGCATACCGCCGCCACCGGCTCCGGTCATGATGCCGGATGGCGGGGTGGTGGGGCCAATCCCACCCGATGATGCTCATGGCTGGACGGGCCGTTGAAGCCGTGCGTGTTCAGGATGAGTGGAGGCGTCTGATCCAAGCGTGCCGGATCTAGGGCTTTTTGCCGTGGGCGGTTCCTTTGCGGAATCATGTTGGGACGCTCTCCCAACTAGGAGTGCCTGAGGGATGCCGCGCGACGAGCAGGGCCGATCTCGCCGTCACGGGTTGCCGCGCGTGGCGCGCGCCCTGCGTAACTCCTGGCGGGGTTTGCAGGCCGCCTGGCGTCAGGAGCCTGCGTTCCGGGAGGAGATGGTCGTGATTCCGCCCCTCGGCCTGCTGGCCCTGATGCTAGGGGCGGACGGTGCCGAGCGCGCGATCCTGGTCGGCAGTCTTCTGCTGATCCTGGTGGCGGAACTGCTTAACTCCGGTATCGAAGCCGCTGTCGACCGCGCCGGCGAGCACTGGGATTCGCTGGCCGAGCGCGCCAAGGATCTAGGATCGGCAGCGGTGTTCATGGCGATCGTCAATGCCGTGGTTCTTTGGCTGCTGGTGTTGCTAGGCTGAGTCGCCGAGGCGGGCAGCATGGATCAGCAGGCCGTACCTCCACTGATCAACGCCTCCTAAGCCGGATAGCGGCTAGAGGCGGAGCGCTGCGGCACGGTTTGGTAGATGGTCTTGCCCGGACCCGCGGGGAGTCGGGCAGGAGAGGAGGGGGTAACGGCGGAATTAGTAAGAGACGCTTGGGGAGTGACTGGAACGCGTAGTCATGCGGTGATGGGAAGCGAGAACGGCTGCGGCGCATCCGGGGTGTGCTGCAGCAAGTGAAACGGGGAGGTGTGTTTAGGCGATTTGAGAGGGATAGCAGGTCGAACCCCTTCTACCGCGGTTCGAGCACTATCAAGTGTTGTTTGCCCAGGGGTCACAAGGAAGTGGGAGAAGAGCCGGTGTGGCACCACCGGCTCTTCGGAGCCCGCCAACGGGGAGTCAAGCGGGCTCGCCCCTGGCTCGGTATCTACCTTGGCATACGTAGGGTTGCCAACGGTAGCGAAGCTGGTGGGCCGCCAAGGACTCGAACCTTGAACCTACTGATTAAGAGTCAGCTGCTCTACCAATTGAGCTAGCGGCCCGTTTGAGAGGGACTTATTGTGCCAAGCCGTTGCCGGTCAGGCAAGTTGTCTCGGCAAACGAAAAAGGCCCGGCGCACCGGGCCTGATCGTGTTGGATGGGGTGAGCGATGGGACTCGAACCCACGACCACCGGAGCCACAATCCGGGGCTCTACCAGCTGAGCTACGCCCACCACCGTAAATCGTTGTACCCTGCCTGCGCTGCGCGTTTGGCGCGCCCGGCAGGGTTCGAACCTGCAACCGTCGGCTTAGAAGGCCGATGCTCTATCCGATTGAGCTACGGGCGCAGTGCTCGGCAGTTCGTGCCACGACCGCCTGGTTGACCAGGTGGTCGGGGTGGAGGGATTTGAACCCCCGACTCCCTGCTCCCAAAGCAGGTGCGCTACCAGACTGCGCTACACCCCGTAGGGTCACCGCAGATCCGCGCTGACCGCCGCGGTCTAGGTGCGAAATCATAGCGACCCCGCCTGTCGTCGTCAATTCCCCATTCGTTGCTGGCCGTTGCCGGCGCCCCCGCGGCGTGCGAAAATCCGCCTCAATTCGCGGTTCTTCGGGGGATTCATGCCTGCACAGATCCTGGATGGGAAAGCCATCGCGGCCAAGCGTCGTGCACTCGTTGGAGAGGCTGTCGAAGAGCGGGTGCAACATGGTCTGCGCCGGCCCGGGCTGGCCGTCATCCTCGTCGGGCAGAATCCGGCTTCAGCGGTGTATGTCCGCAACAAGCGGCGAGCCTGCGAGGAGGCCGGCATCCTGTCGCGGGCCTATGACCTCGAGGCCGATGTCAGCGAGGGTGAGCTGCTTGAGCGGATCGATCGGCTCAATGCCGACCCGGAGATCGACGGTATCCTGGTCCAGCTTCCGCTGCCGGGTCATATCGACGAGCAGACGGTGATCGAGCGGATCGACCCGATCAAGGATGTCGATGGCTTCCACCCGGAGAATATGGGCCGACTGGCGCTGCGACTGCCCGGGCTGCGTCCGTGTACCCCGCGAGGGGTCATGACGCTGCTCCACCACACCGGGATCGAACTGGAGGGGCGCAATGCAGTGGTGCTGGGCCAGTCGAACATCGTTGGCCGGCCGATGACCCTGGAACTGCTCAATGCCCGCTGCACGGTTACGGTCTGCCACAGTCGCACCCGCGATGTGGCCGAGCGTGTCCGCCAGGCGGATCTGGTGGTCGCATCGGTGGGCAAGCCGGGGTTGGTCCAGGGCGACTGGATCGGCGAGGGCGCCGTGGTCATCGACGTCGGCATCAACCGCCTGGATAGCGGCAAGCTCACCGGCGACGTCGACTTCGCGGCGGCCAGCGAGCGTGCCTCTTGGATCACGCCGGTGCCGGGCGGGGTGGGCCCGATGACCGTGGCCACGCTGCTCGAGAACACTCTGGATGCTGCCCGCAACCGGGACGAACTGACTGCGGCGGCGTGCTAAGCTGTCTCCGGACAGAGTGACGGGGACAGGGAGTCGGATGGCCACGCACGAGAAGCGCCGTTTCAGCCGGGTGAGCTTTCATGCTCCCGCCCGCTTGGTCGATGCCGGGGGTCACGGTCGCGAGGTCGAGATCCTGGATCTGTCCATGCGCGGTGCCTTGGTGCGACTCAGCGACGGGAGTTCTCCTCAGGGTGCCCTCTGCGATCCACAGAGCCGCTGGACGCTGGAGCTCTCCCTGAGCGAGGAAGACCGGATCTGCATGGAGGTGCAGCCCGCCCACTGGCATGAGCAGGAGGTAGGGTTGCGCTGCGAGCGGATCGACCTGGACAGCATGGTCCATCTGCGCAGCCTGCTTGAGGCCAACTTGGGTGATGTCGATCTGGTCAACCGGGAGTTGATGCAGCTCGTCTCCTGACTTCGAAACGGTCCCGGCAGCCGCAGCGCGCCATCGCCGCGGTGCCTTGCGCTCGTAGGCGTCCGGGCGGGTGCTCCGAGCACCCCCGCCCGCCCGGTGCGTCCTTCCCGTCTAGAAGCTCACGCTGTAGCCGGCGACGAAAAGATCCTGCGCGCCGCTCTCATCGCGCGAGCCGTAGGTCAGTGAGATTTCGCCGACGTCCACCGCGCGGCTGATGCCGATCTCCCAGAAGGCGTCTCCGCTAGTGTCGTCCGGATCGTCGTAGCCGACGGTGGCGTCGAGGCCGATGTCCTCGGCCAGGTTGAACCCGTAACCCAGGGCGTAGACCACGCTGCCCTCCGCATCGCTCTTATCCGCATTGGCCATGTAGGCCAGTTCCGCCTCGAAGCCACGCCAGCCGGCGCCCAGGATGATCTCGCCCTCGTATGCGTCGTCACCCTCCGGGTAGTAGGCGTACTCGTAGGCCAGGTTAAGGTCCACGTCGCCGATGGCGAAGCCGTAGCCGAAGTAGGGGACCACCTCTTGCCCTTCGTCTGGCTCCCAGCTCGATATCGCCGTCCCAGCGAAGAAACCGCTCGGGTGGCCGTACTCGATCGCCCCCTGGGCGACGGCGTTGTTCTTGCTCACCGACTCGCCGGTATCCAGGTAATCGCTGAAGACCCCGAACTCAAAGGTTGTCTGCTCGGCCCACTGCCCGGACGCGGCGGTGGGTAGGGCCAGTGCCCCGGCGCTTAGCGCCAGCCCGACGATGCGCGCATGGTGGGGCGCCGCGCGGCGCGACAGGGAGGTGTTGCAGTTGATCATTGTGCTCTCCTCGCTTGTCCGGTGTTGGCAGACCCGGGTCCGGGGTATCACCCCGGTCCCCGGGGGGGTCGCACGGGCGGTTACGCGCTTTAGGCGACGTCGATCCCGATCAGCATCGCGGCGAGGCTGAAGTAGATGGTGACCATGGTGAAGTCCTTCACGGTGGTCATGATCGGGTCGCTGGCGGGCACGTGGTCGACGCCGATCTTCAGCAGGCCGTAGGGGATCAGGAAGCCGATGGTGGTGGCGATCGGCAGGCCGAGTGCCAGCGCGCCGCCCACGGCGAGTCCAACGCCGGGGTCGCCTTGCCACAGGGAGGCCGCCAGCCCGCCGATCAGGCCCATGACCACGCCGAGCACCAGGCCGATGACCAGCTCGCGGCCGACCATGCGCCAGAGGTTGGCGGTGGAGACGTGGCCGAGGGCGAAGCCGCGGGCGAAGGCGGTGGTGGACTGGGTGCCGATGTTACCGCCCATGTCCATGACGACGGGGATGAAGAAGGCGAGCACGATGAGCGTCTCGAGGCTCTCCTCGAAGCGCTCCACCTGCCCGCCGACGAGCAGCCCGCCGGCGAGGACGATGAGCAGCAGCCCCCCGCGGTAGAGGATCGGGTAGTGGATCGGGCCGTTGAGCATGCGGTCGCTGCGGGCCCGGTCGATATCCCGCAGGGCGTTGTCGGCGAGGTCGCTGGCGGAGTGCTTACGGTCCGTCTCGTAGGTGGTGTCGTGGTTGGCCATGGTTGCGCTCCTCAAGCTCGGTGCAGGGTGGATTCCGAGCCCGGGAGGCGAGGTCGCCGGAGCGCTACCAAGAAGGCCGGTCGCCGGACGCCATCCAAGCCGCGCCGCATAGGGGCAGCGGATCGCGCCCGCGCCTCGGGATCGAGGCGGACGACCGAGTCCCCTTCGTAGAGCTTCGGCACTGTGCGACTCCAAGGCCGCGCGCAGGGCGCGGTCCGCGGTGTGCATTAGGCCAAGCCTTCGATCGGCAGGGCCTGTTCAACCCATTGGCGTCTCTCGACATTTCTGGGCAGCACACCTTGTCGTCACAGGAGCCTCACCTAACGGGACTCGCTGTTTTCGGCGCTTATTCAAATCGATGGCCCCCGTCCGGTCAATTCGCATCCCGCTTATGTCACGAAAATGTCAAACAGGTTGGGTGGCAGCGGATCGTTGCGGCGTCAACAAGCGATCTCTATAATGCGGCCTTGTCAAGTTTTGGGTGGGTCATAAGAGGTAACCACGACGGCACAGATGGACGACCCGAGTAGTCGAAGTCGATCTTCCGGCGGGGAAGCCCGCCGTGCCGAGGCCTGCCGCGCCCTGATCTGACCCGTTCGCCCCTGCCAGCCGCCGTCCGGCGGCAATCCGCGGAGCGGCCGGGTCCATCGGGCCGGCGCTCTGCACCGCCAGCTTCCCCTCCGAAAAAACGTTCTGGACAGCTAGGCAATCACGGATTGTCGGGCTATCCGGGGTTCATGGAGCCGCCTTTTCGGGTGGTTTCAGGGGGTGTTTTTTGCCTGGTTTCTGGCAAGGAATCAGATGAAAGACACGTCCCCTCATGGCGCAGTCGGCCAAGTGAGGAGGGGTCATGGCCTACGGTTTTGCAGCAGCGAATCGCTTGGATCGCAAGCGACTTTCTCTCTTCTCCCCATGGGCGTTCGAGCCTCCGGATGCGCTGGATCGCCGGGGCCGTCAGCGGCCCGCGTCCCGATACACCGTGCAACCGGAGGATGATGACGTGATGAGGAGAGAGGGCTATGAACAACGGCTGCTTCGAGACGCTGCTCGCTTCTGTGCCGCGCCTGACCGGGCATCAGCGCCAGGCGCTGCTACAGGCGCTGACCGCGGAGGCCGAGGAACACGGCACGGGGGCGGGCACAGCGGCCCGGTTTGGCGACGCTGGTGGGCTGCCCTGGGATGGCGGCGCGCCGATGTCGCTGCGCGGGCTGGACATTGATCCCCAGCGCCATGAGGTCCGGGTTCACGGCCGGGCCATCGAGCTGAGTCGAACGCAGTTCCGGCTGCTTCGTTTTCTGGCGGCGCACCGGCATCGCGTGGTCACGCGGGAGGAAGTCATCCGGGCTGTCTGGGGGGCACGCGCCTACCTAGAGCCGCGAACGGTGGATGCGCACGTCCGACGCCTGCGCCGTGCCCTGCGTCCGAGCGGTCACGATCGGCTGATCCGCACGGTGCGCGGTGTGGGGTATCAACTGGACTCAACCCCCTTTGGGGAGGAGGCAGCATGAGCTTTGAAGTCATTCGCGGTCATGTCTCGGAGGTGAATCGGCTCCACGCCACCCGCGGCCGGCGCGGTACGGTGCGCTACAGCGTATCGGTGCGTGACGCTGATGGTCGTCTGCGGACGCTGGAGTCGGTGGAACTCTTCGGTCGCCTGGGAGAGCGGCTCACCGCCGGAGCAACCACGGTGTTGGTCTGTCACCGCGATCGACGGGGCAATCGGCGTTTGGTTGCCGGTCACGTCGGTGGCGAGACGGAGGTTCACCGCTTTCCGGCCGAATTCCTCGGTGGCTGGGGCATCGGTATCTGCGCCCTGCTGCTCGCCCTCGGGGTGGTGTCGGCCGGCTGGTGGGGCGCTGTCGTGGCGGCTGCCTTGGCGCTGCCCACGGGGTTGCCGCTGATTCTGCTCGGTCACCGAGAGGTTCAGGTCAAGTTCGAGACCTACCGCATCCTGCGCGAGGAGGGGCTGCTGGGCACCGAGGGCCAGCTCAGCGGCTCTCCGGGCTAGCGGTCCCCTCTTCGTTCTGCAGGGCCTCCGCCCCCGGCTCGTTGTGGCAGTACACGTAGACCACGCCGCTGAGCCGGCGGTTGAGCTGCTGGAAGCCGTCGAGCGCCTCCCAGGCGGCGTACGGGAGCCCCGGCTGCTGCCGCTTGGCCTGGATAAGCCAGCGGCTGGTCTCCTGCTTGCGGAGCAGGATCTTGCGGCCCAGCTCCGGGCGTTCGCGCATCAGCATGCGGGCCACGGTGTTCATCTGCTGGGTAAAGCGAGAGGCGGCCTCGAGCAGCAGTGGGCGCGCCGCTGCCACTGACTCGGCGTCGTGCTCGAGCAAGCGGCGGATCTGTTCGTGCATGTCCCCGCCCAGCGTGCGCACGATCATCGGCAGCTCGCGCATGAAATCGTCCAGGGTGTCCTTGAGCGCTTGGTCCTCGGGGCTGAGCGAGTCATCCGGTATGCCGTCGAGGAATTCGGTCAGCTCATCGCAGACCTGCTGGATCTCCCGGGTACGGGCCTCGATCTGCGTCCCCGCCCAAGCGGGCAGATGGCCCTGACGCAATCCCTGCATCACGGTCTCCCCGGTTAGGTGCAGGGTGTCGAAAACCCGCAGAGTCTCGCGCATGGCGGCGTTGATCGCCAGCGTGGGGTTCTGCAGTAGCAGCGGGTCCAAGCGGGCGACGGTCGGCTTGTCCGGTCGCTCCGGCTCCGGGGTCAATGCGCTGACGCAGCGCTCCAGCGCGGGGGCAGCTAGCACCGCCAGACAGGCGAGCAGGTTGAATAGCGTGTGGGCCCACGCCGCCTGCTGCGGCAATTCCCCGATCCAGCCCTCCTCCGGCGGCCCCGGGAGGCCGAGCAGCAGGGTGGCCATGGCCGCTGCCAGGGGCAGCTTGACCAACAGCACGGCTAACCCCAGGCGCCGTCCCTGCAAGTCGCCCCAGCCGGCGATGAGCACGGTCAGGCACAGGCCAATGTTGGCGCCCAGGACCCACAGCAGCAGCATCTCCAGGCTGATCTGCCCGCCGGCGATCAGGGCCAGGGCCACTGCGATGGAGGCGGTGGCGCTCTGGACGAGCAGCGTCACGGCCACGGCGCTGAGCATGAGCAGCAGGGGCAGTTGCGCCAGCGCCTCGAAGAGTGCCTCCACTGCTGGATCGGCGCTCAACGTGATGGCCGCCTCGCTCAGAAAGCCCATACCAACCAGCATGAAACCGAAAGCCAGCAGAGACTGCCCGACGCCGCGCGGCCGGCTGGCCTCCACGAACAGGAAGAGCAGCGCCCCCGCTGCCAGGAACAGGCCCTGGTAGTCCTGCAGCTCGAGGGAGACAATCTGGACCAGGACCGTGCTGCCCAGCTGGGCGCCGAGCAGCACCGCCAGAACGTTGCGCCAAGCGACATGGCCGCGGCGGCTCATCTGCACCGAGAGCATGGCCGTGGCAGTGGACGAGGGCATCAACGCCCCGCCGGCCACGCCGCCTACCAGTGCCCGCGCCCGGGTCCGGGTGAACCCCTGCAGCCAGTCGAGCAGGTCGCCGCCCATGGCCCGCGCAAACCCCTTGCGCAGGAAGCGCAGGCCGAAGAGAACCAGCAGGATGCCGGCGAGTAGGTTGATCAGTTCCATGGCAGTCCCGGGCGTTGGCTAGCCTGTATTCTGCAGCCCGGCGCTGAGCCCGGCGATGGTCATTTTGACCAGATCGGTCAGTCGCGGGTGCTCCTGTTCCCGGGATTGCCGCAGCCGCGATAGGGCCGAGAGCTGAAGCAGCGACAGGGCGTCCAGGTCGGTGCGGCGCAGCTCGTGGCTCGCCTGCAGGGCCGGCTGGCGCTCGAGCAGGCGTTCCTTGCCCATGGCCGCCAGGAGCCAGTTACGGGTGCGTTGCCACTCGTCGAGGATTCGTTCGCGCAGCCCCGGGTGGCCGCCGAGCTCCAGGGCCTGACGGCCGAGGGTGAGATCCGCCCGGGCCAGGCCCATCTCGACGTTCTCCAGCAGCTGGGCGAAGAAGGGCCAGTCGCGGCGCATCTCGCGCAGCCGGGCGAGCCCGCCCTCGGTTTCGCCGATAGCGGCCAGGCCGGTGCCCACGCCGTACCAGGCGGCCAGGTTGATGCGGCTCTGTGACCAGGCGAAGACCCACGGGATCGCCCGCAGACTCTCCAGGTCGCGGGCCGCGCTACGGTGGGCCGGCCGCGAGCCGATCTCCAGCTGTCCGATCTCCTCGTAGGGCGTCACCCGGGTAAAGAAATCGGCGAACCCCTCGGCGTGGACCAGCTCGTGGTAGGCGCGCTCGCTCGCCTCGCTCATGCGTCGGAGCTCGTCGCGGTAGCGGGCCGCGACCCGCGCGGCGCGCTCTTCGGCATGCCCGGTGGACATGGCCAGCACGGCGTTGATCGTCTGCTCCAGGTGCCACCGCCCGGAGTCCACCGTCCGGTAGCGCGTGAAGATCATCTCCCCCTGCTCGGTGACCTTCAGCCGGCCGTCCACCGAGCCGGATGCCTGGCCACGGATTGCCCGGTTCAGCGGACCGCCGCCACGGCCCAGGGAGCCGCCGCGGCCGTGGAAGAGGGTAAGTTGGATGCCGTGCCCGCGCGCCCAGCTGGCCAGGCGCTCTTGGAGTTCATGGAGCACGGCGTTGGCGGCGAGAACACCCACGTCCTTGGCCGAGTCCGAGTACCCGACCATGACCTCCAACTCGTACCCGCGGGCCTGCAAGGCGTGCTGTTCGCCGGGTAGCTCGAGGAGTTCGTCGAGGACTGCCGGGGCGTGCTCCAGATCCCGGCGCGTTTCGAACAGCGGGATGATATCGAGACGGAAGGTGGCCCACTGCTCCTCGGGCACCGCCAGGCGGGCGAGGGCGCGCACGGCGGCGATGTCCGCCGCCGTGCGCGTGAACGAGATGATGTAGCGCCGGCACGCCTCGGGTCCGTAGGCGGCCTGCAGATCGGCGGCGGCGCGCAGGGTGTCGAGCACCTCTTGCGTGGCCGCGCTGGTCGGTTCCGGCGCCGTTGCCCAGCCCTCGCGCGCCAGGCGGTCGAGTTCCGCGGCGTCGGTGCTGACCCCCGGGGCCAGCTCCTCCAGAGCGGCGGCATGGACACTGGCGTGCTGGCGAAGCTCCAACTCGGCGAGGTGGAAGCCGAAGGTCTCGACCTGCCAGCGCAGGTCCTGGAGGGCGCCGTAGGCCAGGCGCGGGATCCCGGCGCCGGCCAGCGAGCGCTGGACCTGGTCGATCTCGGCGAGCAGCTCCGCGGGGCCGTCGAAGCCGCGCTCCGGATCGCCCTGGCGGCGGGCGCGCAGGCGCTCGGCGGCGTAGACGAGCTTGTGCCGGTGGGCCTGATCGGGGGAGGTCCGCGCCAGGGCGGCGGCCTGTTCCGGGAAATCGGCGCGGTCGCGCTCCAGGCCCTGAAGCAGCTCCGGGGCCGGCGGCGCGTAGCGGTCGCTGGCGGTGAACGTGCGGGCCACCTCGCGGGTGCGCTGCTCAAGGCGCTGGAGGACCTGTGTCGCCTGCTGGGCCATCGCCCGGTGGGTCACCTCCGCGGTGACATTGGGATTGCCGTCGCGGTCACCGCCCACCCACGAGCCGTAGCGCAGGAAGGCCGGGGTGTGGGGCGAGCGGGCCCCGGTGTTGCGGGGGGCCAGGGTGCGCTCCACCTCGTGGTAGATGCCCGGCACCAGGTCGAAGAGCGTCTGGTCGAAGACCGCCATGATCCGTCGCGCCTCGTCGAGGGGGGTGGGGCGCTCCTGGCGGAAGGGCGCCGTGGCCCACAGCGCGGTGAGTTCCTCGGCCAGGCTGCGGCGGACGTCGAAGGCGAGGGCGTCGTCGGCCTCGTGCAGGTCGAGGCGTTCGAGCTCCCGCGAGATGCGCTGTAGCGCATCAACCACTGCCCGGCGGCGGGCCTCGGTGGGGTGGGCAGTCAGCACCGGGTGGATGCGCAGCCGGCGGATCAGCTCGTGGGCGGCGTCCCGGCCCTCGAGCTCGGTGACTTCCTGGATGCCGGCTTCAAGACCATCGCCGACGATGCGCCCGTCCCGCCCCTGTGCCCGCAGGGAGCGCACCCGCTGGCGGTCTTCGGCGAGATTGAGCAGCTGGCAGTGCAGGGTCAGGGCCCGGGCCACCTTGTGGCCCGTGGTCGGATCCAGGCGGTCGAGTTCGGCGAGGGTCGGCTCCGGGTCGGGGTGTTCGGTCCAGTGGAGTTCGTGGGCGGCCTGGCGCAAGCGGGCCAGTGGGGTGGTGACGCGCTCCCCCTCGCACTCCTGCAGCACGTCGTGCAGGACGCCGTCGAGCAGGGCGATCTCCTCGCGCAGCGGCGCGGGGACCACGACCCCGGCGTCGCGGACGGCAGAGATGTCGGAGAAGCGGGCGGCCAGTGGTTGCATGGTACGGATCCAGGCACGGCTGCTGTTGTCCCGGAAGACATTCGGCGCGATCTTGCGCGTTGTCAACGGATTCGCGATGCTCCCCAGGGGTGTGAGGCACTCTGTCGTAACCAACGCTCAGCCACAATCGGGAGGTGCCATGAGCAGGGTACTGGTTCTCTACTACTCCACCTACGGCCACGTCGAGACGCTCGCCCATGCCGTCGCCGAGGGCGCGCGCGGTACCGGTGCCGAGGTGGCGGTCAAGCGCGTCCCCGAGACCATGCCGGAGGAGGTTGCCCGCCAGGCCGGCGCCAAGCTCGATCAGGAGGCTCCGGTCGCCAGTCCGGAGGAACTCGCCGACTACGACGCCATCCTGTTCGGCACCCCCACCCGTTTCGGCAATATGGCCGGGCAGATGCGCAACTTTCTGGACCAGACCGGCGCGCAGTGGTTCAACGGTCAGCTGATCGGCAAGGTCGGCAGCGTCTTCACCTCGACGGGCACCGGTGGGGGCAACGAGACGACGATCACCTCGTTCTGGCACACCCTGGCCCATCACGGGATGGTCATCGTCGGTCTGCCCTACGCGGCAGCGGAGCTGACCGATCTCTCGGTGGTCAAGGGCGGCAGTCCGTACGGCGCCGCCACCATTGCCGGCGGAGACGGCAGCCGTCAGCCGAACGAGCAGGAGCTGGCGCTGGCCCGTTACCAGGGGCGCCATGTGGCCGAGATCGCCCAGCGCCTGCACGGCTGAGCCGGCCTTATTGTTGCCACCGTGCGGCGAGGTGGGCCGCATGAGCACCAGGGGAGAGGATCATGGAGGCGGTGACCTCATTGCTCGAGACGGTTAGTGACTTTGTCTGGGGGCCGGCGATGCTGGTGCTGCTGCTCGGCACCGGCCTCTACCTATCCATCGGCCTCAAGGCCATGCCGATCCGGCGGATCGGCTACGGCTTTCGGCGCATGTGGGGCGGCCGCGCGGAGCGCACCGACGAGCCGGGCGAGATCACCCCCTTCCAGGCGCTCACCACGGCGCTGTCGGCGACCATCGGTACGGGCAACATCGCCGGTGTGGCGACGGCGATCACCCTGGGCGGCCCGGGGGCGGTGTTCTGGATGTGGATCACCGCGCTGGTGGGCATGGCCACCAAGTACGCCGAGGCCGTTCTGGCGGTGAAGTACCGCGAGACCGACGAGCACGGGCGCTACGTCGGCGGTCCGATGTACTACATCAAGAACGGCCTGGGGCCCCGGTGGGCCTGGCTGGGGACGCTGTTCGCGATCTTCGCCATGGTGGCCGCCTTCGGCATCGGCAATACCGTGCAGGCCAATTCGGTGGCCGATGTGGTGGAGTCCAACCTGCTGATCCCCGCCTGGGTGACCGGGCTGATCCTCGCCGCCCTGGTCTTTCTGGTGATCATCGGCGGCATCCGTCGTATCGCCCGGGTGGCCGAGCGCTTGGTGCCGACCATGGCGGCGATCTACGTCATCGGTGGCTTGCTGATCATCGGCTGGAATCTCACCGATGTGCCGGCGGCGCTGGGCCAGATCGTCACCGACGCGTTCACCGGTACAGCGGCCACGGGTGGTTTCGCCGGCGCCGCGGTGTGGGCGGCGATCCGCTTCGGTGTTGCCCGCGGTATCTTCTCCAATGAGGCCGGCCTCGGGTCCGCGCCGATCGCCCACGCCGCAGCGCGGACGCGCAATCCGGTTCGCCAGGGGACGGTGGCGATGCTCGGCACCTTCATCGACACCATCATCGTCTGCACCATCACCGCGCTGGCCATCGTCCTGACCGGAGTCTGGACCACCGGCGAGACCGGCGCGTCGCTGACTTCCATGGCCTTCGGCGAGGGCGTGCCTGGAGGCAATTGGATCGTCACCGTGGGCATGATCCTGTTCGCCTTCACCACCATCGTCGCCTGGAGCTACTACGGCGAGCGTTGCGCCGCGTTCCTCTTCGGGGCCCGGGTGATCACGCCCTACCGCTACCTGTGGGTGGTGCTGCTGTTCGTCGGTGCCATCGCCGAGCTGGGGCTGGTCTGGATCGTTGCCGACATCCTGAACGCCTTGATGGCGATCCCCAACCTGATCGCCCTGCTGGCGCTCTCCGGGACCGTGTTCGCCATCACCCGCTCGTACTTCGCCCCGGGGGGTGGTTCCGAGGAGCCGCAGCGCACGGAGTGACGGGCCAGCCGGGGGCGCCGCCGGCGCCCCCGGGGGCAATCGCCCTTGGGCCCTTATTGCATGACGAACCGGGTGAAGTACACGCCGGCCGCCGGCTCGTCCACACCGTACTCGCGGAGCGTGGCGTTGACGCGATCCAGCGCCTCCTCGCGCAGCGCCTCGCGTGCATCCGGCTCGGCGAGCTCGGTGGAGGACTGATCGGCCAGGAAGAGCATCAGCGCATCGCGGATCGCGGCCTGGTGGGTCTCGATCCCATCGGCTGCGGCCTCGCTGGTGGTGGCGATCTCGACCTCGGCCTCGAGGTACTGCGCCGGCCCGTCGTCATCGAGGTTGACGGTCAGCGCCTGCTCGAGTTCGGTATAGCGGGCCTCGGCCAGGTCCTGCTCGGCCGGCTCCGGCCGTGGTTCTGCGCGGTGCTCCGGGGCCATGCCGGGCGGGGTGAAGACCCCGGTGGCCATGGCCAGCACCAGGCCCAGGGTGGCGAGCATCAGGACGGCCAGGCCGCCGAGTAGCGCGATCAGACCTTTCGGCATGTCGACCTCCTTCGCGGGTCAGCCAGCCCCGGGCCGGTCCTGCCGGGGTGGCAGGGTCAGCTGGTTCATCGGGCGCGGCTGCCGCGCCGGCGCTGCGCCTGCTGCTGCTCTTCCTCGGCGGCGCGCTCGGCGCTGGCCGCGGCGTAGTCCTTGAGTCGTTCCTGGCGCTCGCGGCGCCGACGCAGCGTGGTCTCGTTGCGCTCGATGAGCTCGAAGATCCGCATCATTGAGCCGTAGACCACGTACACCGGGTGATCGCGGCTGCGCTGCGGTTCCTCCGGGCCGTCCCCGGGGATCCACAGCACGCCGCGGGCGTTCACGCTGGCGGCGATCCGCGCGCAGCGTTGCAGCGCCGGGGTGAAGCCGAGGCTGGCGTGCTCCGGCGGCAGCACGTAGAGCGCGTAGCGGGCTTCGCCGGTCTCCACCAGGATGTTAGCCACACCGGCCGGGGTCTCCACGTCGAATCGGTAGCGGTAATCAGGGGCGTTGTCACCCATCCACTGGCGCAGTTCAGCGGAAACGCGTGCTGGGTTGAGCCCTCGGGCGGCGTCGCTGTTGCGGCGGGCGAGGGCGGCACGGCGTTCGCGTTCGCGCTGGAGTTCAGGCAGGGCGGTGCGTACGGCGACGGCCGCCGCCACGGCCGCCGCCCCGAGGATCAGCGGCCAGGCGAAGCTGAGCAGGGTATGGGCCTCTGCAATGATCGGTACCTCGGGCTGGTCGATGAACGTCGGCAGCAGGGCGAGCGCGGCAATCAGCAGGGCCAGGTTCAGCCAGCGGCGCGCCGCCCGCCAGCGCCGAACGGCCGCGGGATTGTCGCGGGTGCGGTGGATGCGGTTGGTGGTGACCTCGCGCAGGGCGAGCAGCAGCACCAGGACCGTGATGGCAAGCAGTATCATCTTCCCTCTGTGCGCGGGCGGCGCCGACGATGGGCAGGTGCCCATGGTAGCGGACCGCGGCCGGCCAGCCGAGCGCTCGGATGCGCATTGCGGGGAACGCGTCAACCGTTGTTATACTGATGCGGCGAAAGGCGTCAGGGTTACCCCCATTACGCCGCGCAGAGTCTGCGAAAGTGGCGGAATCGGTAGACGCGCCGGGTTTAGGTCCCGGTGGGGTTCGCAGCCCCGTGAGAGTTCGAGTCTCTCCTTTCGCACCAGGCAGTCCGTAGGCCGCGCGGTCCAGGACCGTGCGGCAAGCGCGAAACCGCAATCACCAAACGTTTGGATCCCAAGGACTTCCCGATGCAAGTTTCCGTGGAGACGACCGAAGGCCTGGGCCGGCGCATGACGGTCCAGGTCCCCGCCGAGCGCGTGGAGCAAGAGGTAGAACGCCGGCTGAAAGACCTCAGTGGCCGCGTCAAGATGGACGGCTTCCGGCCCGGTAAGGTGCCGGTGAAGGTCGTTCGCAAGCAGTACGGCGCCCAGGTGCGCAGCGAGGTGCTCAGCGAGGTGGTCCAGCAGACCTACTCCGAGGCCCTCGAGCAGGAGTCGCTGCGCCCGGCCGGCAACCCGCACATCGAGCCCAGGCGTACCGGCGAAGGGGAGGACCTGGAGTACGAGGCCACCTTCGACGTGCTGCCGGAGATCGAGGTTCAGGGCCTCGACCAGATCCGGGTCGAGCGGCCCCAGGTCGAGGTCACCGACGCCGACCTGGACAACGTCCTCGAGCGGCTGCGCAAGCAGCACGCCGACTACCAGGAGGTGGATCGGGCGGCCCAGGATGAGGACCGGGTGGTCATCGACTTCCACGGCACCATCGACGGCGAGGCGTTCACCGGCAACTCCGCCGAGGACGCTCCGCTGATCCTCGGCGCCGGGCAGCTGCCCGAGGCCTTCGAGCAGGCGCTGCAAGGCGCCCAGGCCGGCCAGGAGCTGACCGTTGAGCACAAGTTCCCGGACGAGCTGGCCGAGCCGAGCATCGCAGGCAAGACCGCAGTCTTCCAGGTGACGGTCAAGCGGGTGGAAGAGCCGCAGCTACCCGAGCTCGACGACGACTTCGCGGCCCGTCTGGGCATCCAGGAAGGCGGAGTGGAGGCGCTGCGCGACGCCGTCCGCGGCAACCTCGAGCGCGAGCGAGACCAGGCCGTGCGCCAGCGCCTCAAGCGGCAGGTGCTCGATCAGCTGGCCGATCAGAACGAGCTGGAGCTGCCCAAGAGCCTGATCGATGGCGAGATCGAGGCCCTGCGCCAGCAGTCCGGCGCCACCGCCGAAGGCGAGCTGCCCGAGTCGGAGCGTTCCGCCTACGAAGAGGTGGCGGGCCGCCGCGTGAAGCTGGGCTTGCTGGTCAACGAGCTGGTGCGCAGCCAGGGGATCCAGCTCGACCGCGAGCGGATGATGACCCAGCTGCGCGAGATGGCCGCCAACTCCGGCCAGGATCCGAGCGAGGCCCTGCAGCAGATCGCTCAGGACCGGCAGATGATGCAGGGGCTCGAGGCCTCGGTGATCGAGGAGCAGGTGGTCGACTGGCTGCTCGAGCAGGTGCAGACCGAGGACAAGCCCATGAGCTTCGACGAGCTCATGAACAGCGAGGACGGCGACCAGGCTTCGGCCTGAGTCGCGGCCCCAGGAGGCCAACGGCATGAGCGATACGCAGCAATCCGCCCCCGACGTGTTCAACACCGGCCTGGTGCCGATGGTCGTCGAGCAGTCGGCGCGCGGCGAGCGGGCCTACGACATCTTTTCGCGCCTGCTCAAGGAGCGCGTCATCTTCCTTGTGGGCCCGGTGGAGGACTACCAGGCCAACCTGCTGGTGGCGCAGCTGCTGTTCCTCGAGTCCGAGAACCCGGACAAGGACGTGCACCTGTACATCAACTCGCCGGGCGGATCGGTGACCGCCGGGCTGGCGATCTACGACACCATGCAGTTCATCAAGCCGGACGTGGCCACCCTCTGCGTGGGGCAGGCGGCCAGCATGGGTGCTCTGCTGCTCGCCGCCGGCGCCTCGGGCAAGCGCCACGCCCTGCCCAACTCGCGGATGATGATCCACCAGCCGCTGGGCGGGTTCCAGGGGCAGGCGACGGACATCGACATCCACGCCCGCGAGATCCTCAACATGCGGGATCGTCTCAACACCATCCTGGCCCACCACACCGGGCAGGACATCGAGACCATCCGCCAGGACACCGATCGGGACAACTTCATGACCGCCGAGGCGGCCGCGGAGTACGGCCTGATCGACCGGGTCCTGACCAGCCGCGGTGCCTCCGAGTGAGGACCCGCGGGCTGGTTGCGTACCCGCTGAAAAGGGTGCATCGTTGATAACGAATGATTCCAGTGCGCAAACCGAGGCCGTGGCATGACTGATCGAACTCAGAACAAGGGCGAGGACGGCGGCAAGCTGCTGTACTGCTCCTTCTGCGGGAAGAGCCAGCACGAGGTCCGCAAGCTCATCGCCGGGCCATCGGTGTTCATCTGCGACGAGTGTGTCGAGCTCTGCAACGACATCATCCGCGAGGAACTCCAGGAAGGCGCGGCGACGGAGGGGGGCGGTCTGCCCCGGCCCCACGAGATCAACCGCGAGCTCGACCAGTACGTGATCGGCCAGGAGCACGCCAAGAAGGTGCTCTCGGTGGCCGTGTACAACCACTACAAGCGCCTCGAGAGCCGGACCAGCCAAGACGACGTGGAGCTGACCAAGAGCAATATCCTGCTCATCGGCCCCACCGGCTCGGGCAAGACCCTGCTCGCCGAGACCCTGGCTCGGCTGCTCAACGTGCCGTTCACCATCGCCGACGCCACGACGCTGACCGAGGCCGGCTACGTCGGCGAGGACGTCGAGAACATCATCCAGAAGTTGCTGCAAAAATGCGACTACGACGTCGACAAGGCGCAGCACGGCATCGTCTACATCGACGAGATCGACAAGGTTTCGCGCAAGGCCGACAACCCGTCGATCACCCGGGATGTCTCCGGTGAGGGGGTGCAGCAGGCGCTGCTCAAGCTCATCGAGGGGACCACCGCCTCGGTGCCGCCCCAGGGCGGGCGCAAGCACCCGCAGCAGGAGTTCGTCCAGGTCGATACCAGCAACATGCTGTTCATCTGCGGCGGCGCCTTCGCAGGGCTCGACAAGGTCATCCAGGAGCGCTCCGAGCGGGGCGGGATCGGCTTCTCGGCCGAGATCAAGAGCGAGCGGGAGCGGGCCAGCGTGGGCGAGACGCTGCAGACGGTGGAGCCCAGCGATCTGGTCCGCTACGGCCTGATCCCGGAGTTCGTCGGCCGTCTGCCGGTGATCGCGACCCTCAACGAGCTCGACCAGGAGGCCCTGGTGCAGATCCTGCGCGAGCCGAAGAACGCACTGGTCAAGCAGTACCAGAAGCTCTTCGAGATGGAGGGCGTCGAGCTCGACCTGCGCGACGATGCCCTGCGCGCCGTGGCTGACAAAGCCATGGAGCGCAAGACCGGTGCGCGCGGGCTGCGCACGATCATCGAGCAGGTGCTGCTCGAGACCATGTACGAGCTCCCGTCCATGGAGAACGTCAGCAAGGTGGTGGTCGACGAGTCGGTCATCGCCGGCGACAGCGACCCGTACATTGTCTACGCGGGTCCCGAGCACTCCAAGGCGGCGTCCGACGAGTAGGGCGCCGTCACCCGGCGCACCTTGAAACCCGCCCGTATCACCCCCATTCCGAACCCAGAGGAGGGGCGCGCGGCTGCGGCCGCGCGCGTCCCGCCGTTCGCACGCCAATGAGGTTCGCATCCAATGGCTGAGCCAACCGCTCACAACCCCGAATCCCCGCAGACCGTCACCCAGGCGCCGGTTTTGCCGCTGCGCGACGTGGTGGTCTACCCGCACATGGTGATCCCGCTGTTCGTCGGGCGGGAGCGCTCCATCCACGCCCTCGAGGCGGCGATGGAGCAGGACAAGCGCATCTTCCTGATCGCCCAGCGCAGCGCCGAGGTGGACGACCCGGGCGTCGACGAGCTCTACGGCTACGGTACCGTCGCCTCGATCCTGCAGATGCTCAAGCTCCCGGACGGCACCGTGAAGGTGCTGGTAGAGGGCAGCGAGCGGGCGCGCCTGGTCGAGCTGCTCGATAGCAACGAGTATCTCTCGGCCCATCTGGTCACGGTGCCGGAGCCGCAGCCCAGCGACGAGGACCGCGAGCTCGAGGTGGTGGCGCGTTCCGCGACCAACGTCTTCGAGCAGTACGTCAAGCTCAACAAGAAGATCCCGCCCGAGATCCTCTCCTCGCTGTCGGGCATTGAGGAGCCGGGGAGGCTGGCGGACACCATCGCCGCGCACATGGCGCTGAAGGTCGAGGAGAAGCAGAAGGTCCTCGAGATGGAGGACCCGCGTGAGCGCCTCGAGCATCTGATGGGGCTGATCGAGGGGGAGATCGACATCCTCCAGATCGAGAAGCGCATCCGTGGGCGCGTCAAGCAGCAGATGGAGAAATCCCAGCGGGAGTACTACCTCAACGAGCAGATGAAGGCCATCCAGAAGGAGCTGGGTGAGCTGGAGGACGTGCCCAACGAGGTCGAGGATCTCGAGAACAAGATCGAGCAGGCCGGCATGCCCCAGCAGGCGCTGGACAAGGCGAAGCAGGAGCTGAACAAGCTCAAGATGATGTCGCCGATGTCCGCGGAGGCCACGGTGGTGCGCAACTACCTCGACTGGCTGGTGAGCCTGCCGTGGAAGGACAAGACACGGGTGCGCCACGACCTCAAGCACGCCGCCAAGGTGCTCGACCAGGACCACTACGGGCTCGAGAAGGTCAAGGAGCGCATCCTCGAGTACCTGGCCGTCCAACGCCGGGTGCGTAAGCTCAAGGGTCCGATCCTCTGCCTGGTCGGGCCGCCCGGCGTGGGCAAGACGTCGCTGGGTCAGTCCATCGCCCGGGCGACCAACCGCCGGTTCACTCGCATGTCCCTTGGCGGGGTGCGCGACGAGGCCGAGATCCGCGGCCACCGGCGCACCTATATCGGCTCGTTGCCGGGCAAGATCGTCCAGAACCTGAGTAAGGCCGGCAAGCGCAATCCGCTGTTCCTCCTCGACGAGGTGGACAAGATGGCCATGGACTTCCGGGGCGACCCGTCCTCGGCCCTGCTGGAGGTCCTCGACCCGGAGCAGAACAACAGCTTCAGCGACCACTACCTGGAGGTGGATTTCGACCTCTCGGACGTGATGTTCGTCTGCACGGCGAACACCATGAACATCCCGGCACCGCTGCTCGATCGGATGGAGGTCATCCGTCTGCCGGGTTACACCGAGGAGGAGAAGTTGGCCATCGCGCAGAACTACCTGCTGCCCAAGCAGATGAAGGCCAACGGCCTCAAGAAGGGCGAGCTGGACGTCAAGGAGAGCGCCATCCGTGACGTGATCCGGTACTACACCCGCGAGGCCGGTGTCCGGAACCTGGAGCGGGAACTGGCCACGGTCTGCCGCAAGGTGGTTAAGGACCTGGTCGAGGGCGAGTCGAAGGGGCGCAAGCGCGGCAGTGGCGTGCAGGTGACCCGTCGGAACATCGACAAGCACCTCGGGGTCCGGCGTTACCGTTTCGGCGTAGCCGAGACCGAGGACCGCATCGGCCAGTCCACTGGCCTGGCCTGGACCGAGGTGGGCGGCGAGCTGCTGACCATCGAGGTGGCCGTGGTGCCGGGCAAGGGCCGGGCGACGCAGACGGGCCAGCTCGGCGAGGTCATGAAGGAGTCCATCGATGCGGCCACCACCGTGGTGCGCAGCCGCGCCCGCGCGCTGGGGCTGGATCCGGAGTTCTACACCCGGAACGACTACCACATCCACGTCCCGGAGGGCGCCATCCCCAAGGACGGGCCTTCGGCGGGCACCGGCATGTGTGTCGCCTTGGTCTCGGCGCTGACCAGCATCCCGGTGCGCGCCGGGGTCGGCATGACCGGCGAGATCACCCTGCGCGGCGAGGTGCTGCCCATCGGCGGGCTCAAGGAGAAGCTCCTGGCTGCCTTGCGCGGCGGTATCGACACGGTCCTGATCCCCGCGGAGAACGAGAAGGATCTGGCCGATGTGCCCAAGGACGTGAAGTCGAAGCTCGACATCCGGCCGGTGCGCTGGATCGACGAGGTCCTCGAGGTGGCCTTGACCCGTCAGCCGGAGCCGCTGCCGGCTCCGGAGGGCGAGGACGAGGCCGACGCGGCCAAGCGCGTGGCCGTCGGTGAGGGCGAGGGCGACGCCAAGCGGCCGCACTGAGCTCGTGCCGCCCGTTTGACAGTCCGGAAAAGCCGCTGCTATAACGCCAGCAACTGAGCGGCCTGGGCCGTGACAGGCCCGGGCCGGCGGCGTCGGCGCTGCCAGCAGGGCGATTCAACGGCAACGCTGTGGAAGCACGCTACGCCGTGGTAGGGTTTGGGGGTCCGTAGGGTTGCCGGGCCGCCGTTCGGTGACCCAGGCCCGAAGGGCCAGCCACGCCAGCATCGAGTAAAAAAACCGAAAAGGGGACACGGGGATGAACAAGAGTGAACTCATCGAGGCGGTAGCCGACTCCGCGGATCTTTCCAAGGCCGCGGCCGCGCGCGCCGTCGATGCCATGGTCGAGTCGGTCACCGACGCCCTGCGCGAGGGGGATCAGGTCACCCTGGTGGGTTTCGGCACCTTCACCGTGCGCGATCGGGCCGCCCGCACTGGCCGGAATCCGCGCACCGGCGAGAGCATCAACATCCCGGCGTCGAAGGTCCCGGGTTTCAAGCCTGGCAAAGCGCTCAAGGATGCGATAAACTAACGGGCTTAGTCGGTTCGGGTGGTTAGCTCAGTTGGGAGAGCGTCGCCCTTACAAGGCGAATGTCGGGGGTTCGAATCCCTCACCACCCACCAGGGGTAGACAAGCGGCAAAAAGTTGTTACAATAATCGACGTAATCACGGAGCGGTAGTTCAGTTGGTTAGAATGCCGGCCTGTCACGCCGGAGGTCGCGGGTTCGAGTCCCGTCCGCTCCGCCAAATCAGAAAGCGGCCCTGACAGCCGCGATAAAAAGGCGCCCATAGTGGCGCCTTTTTTGTATCCTGATCACCCACATGAGCACTCGGCGGAAGACAAGGCATGCTTCAGGCGATTCGTGACGGCATCAAGGGCTGGATTGCGTGGGTCATCATCGGGTTCATCGCCCTGCCGTTCATCTTCATGGGTGGTTACGAATACTTCGGTGGTGGCCGCGAGGACGCGGTGGTCGCCCGCGTCGATGGCGAGGAGATTCCCCGCTCGCAGATCAACCAGGCGGTGGAGCGCCAGCGCGCGCAGCTGCGCGAGATGTTCGGCGGTGATCTTCCCGATGGCGCCTTCGACGCTGCCGCATTGCGCCGCGAGGCCCTGGAGCAGCTCATCGACGAGCGGTTGCTGCACGCCTACGTCGATCGCCAGGGATTGCGGGTTACCGATCAGGAGGTGGCCCAGACCATCCGTAGCCAGGAGATCTTCCACGAGGGCGGGCAGTTCTCCCGGGGTCGATACCAAACCCTGCTTGAGCGCAATCGCATGACGCCGGAGGACTACGAGGAGCTGGTCCGGCGGGACCTTAAGGCCGATCAGTTCCAGCAGGCCGTGTTCGCCAGCAGCATCAGCACCCCCTCCCAGCTGGATCGTCTGGTGCGCCTGCAGGACGAGTCGCGCAGCTTCAGCTACCTTGAGCTCGCCGCCGAGCGCTACATCGACGAGGTTCGTGTCGATGATGCCGAGGTTGAGGCCCATTACGAGGCCAACACCGACGACTACATGGCCCCGGAGGCGGTGCGCCTTGAGTACGTCGAGCTGGGTCCGCTGGCCCTGCGTGATCAGGTCGAAGTGGATGATGATGCGCTCCGCGAGCGCTATGACGAGCGTTACGGCGATGACGAGGACCCGCCGGCCTTCGATGCCGTGCGCGAAGAGCTGCTGGCCGACTACATCCGCGAACAGCACGGCACCGAGCTCATGGAGGCCGGCGATGAGTTCGGCAATATTGCCTTTGAGCAGCCGGACAGCCTGGAACCGCTGGCCGACACCTTCGGCCTGGAGATCCGGAGCAGCGACTGGATCGATCGCGAGGGCGGCGAGGGCATCGGCGAGCTTTCCGGGGTCGTCGAGCAGGCGTTCAGCGAGGATGTGCTGGAGTATGGCTACAACAGCGACCTGATCCGCGCCGACGAGGACCGCTACCTGGTGGTACGGCTCCTGGAACACCGAGAGGCCGAGCCCCGGCCCCTGGAGGAGGTGGCGGATTCCATCCGCGAGGAGATCCGCCAGGAGCGTGCCGCCGAACTTGCCCTAGAGCGGGCGGAGGAGTTAATGACTCGGCTGCGCGATGGTGAGTCGTTGGACGAGCTGGCCGAGGAGCTCGATGTCGAACGCTTCACGGTCGAGGAGGCCTATCGGGACGACCGCAGCCACCCGGCGGCCGTTGTGCGCGGGGCGTTCGCCCTAGAGGAGGGCGGCCATGCCCGGGTGGAGCTGGAGGACGGGGCCGCGGCGCTGCTCCGTCTGGACGAGATCAGCCGCGGCGATCCGGACGGCCTCTCGGCTCAGGAGCGTGAGCAGCTGCAACAACAGCTCCAGCGCATGGCCGGGGACTCCGAGGTGCGGGCGCTGATCCGCGCCCTGCGTGCCGAGGCGGATATCGAGATCGCCCGCGAACGGCTCTAGCGGCCGGCGCTGGGGCTCTATCGCTGGCCCCCTGCGGAAG